>JAKAJX010000237.1 GCA_021824855.1 Bacteroidota bacterium
TCCGTTCTGTTTCGTACTCCCAGTTTTAAGTAAATATTTTTATTATGCTTTTTTATTGTTTCTAAGGATAATTGAAGCAGTTCACTAATTTCCCTATCCAATAATCCTTTACATAATAGCTCATACACTTCCTTCTCTCTTTTAGTTAAGTTGAATTGAACCATGATGATTGATTTATGATATATTCAAAAAAAGTGGTACTTCTTTTTTTCTAATTCTTTATGGATACAAACCTAAATTGAATTATATTTTTTCACAATACACCTTTGTTGTACCCATTCATTAGGCTCTAATTTCTTCAGTAAAATATTGAGCAACTTGTACTCGTCTGGTATATCCTACTTTCTTAAAAATTTGCTTATTAAATTTTTTAACTGTATTAATGGAGATATTTAGCTGATAAGCAATTTCTTTATTCAGTTTACCTACCGATAATAGTTTAATTACTTCCAGCTCTCTTTGCGTAAAAGAGCATGCAGAGTTTTGGTGTTGCATTTTGAATTAGTTTAAGTTTAAAGATTGATTGGTATAAAACCAATCGCAGTGACTGAGTGTATGGAGTTGAATTGGAGTAGGAGTATCTTATTTGCACTTGTCAAAAGATTAACCTCCTTATACTCATTTTTAATAACAGCAGACACACAATTTGCTTAAAAAAATTTTCATGGGTTTTTATTTAAAATTGTTATTCCTAAAAACGATAATTTACTTTTCTCTATTTTACATTTCGCATTTGGGCATTATCCATTTAAACTTTACTCAATCCACTCTTTTTAAAAGATAGAACTCTAAGTTTACAATGATTAATAAGAACATTCTGATTCATATTTTTCAATTAAATTCATATTGAAAAAGCTAATCCCAATTTGTTTTTTTTAAAGTACTCGACTACCGTTTTTAGCTTTAATACATATTATTTATACGCAATTTATACAAACATTTATATTAAATTTTACTGCTAAGCATGAAACGGAAAAAATGAAGCATGAAACGGAAAAAAATCGCTTTTTTGTTCTGTTTGATGGACAAAAACTTACTTATTTTTACTAAATGATTCAAATACAAATAAAATATTTACTTCTTATATTATTTATTGCATTTGTTTTTTCATCGGTTGCACAACCAACAAAACCTGTTGCAGTGGCTAATACGTATACACTTTCCGAAGCCGATGGTTTTCCCGGGTATAATTATGTTACATCTGGTCAGTTTAGCAGTACGGGTAAAATTTATATAAAAGATTTTTTTGGCAATTTGCATATTACCGGCAATAACTTTATTAAAAAAATACCGGGTGTAAAAAACTTAGAAAATAATGTAGGGTTATACTTGCTTTCGGATACTGTTTTATGGATTTGCTCTGATGTAAGAAAAGTAATATACATTATTGCCAACGATACGCTGCAAAAAACAGTTGAATTTCCTTTTAAAAATTTTTATACTGCTATTAATGGAGCAGCCAATGTTATATATCAATTTAAACCTGCCGGCAATTATATAGAAGTGTATAAATTTATAACCGATAAATGGGTGCTGCTAAATAAAGCCGCATGGGATTCTACAATAAAAATAGATAAAAGTGAGAATCAGATTTTTAAAGGCAATCAATTTTTTCTCCGCACCATTGCTGCTCAAAATAAAGAAGGCATTTATTTGTTCGATACTGTAACCAATCAGTTCAAATACATCAATACCATTCCTAAAATAAATAATGCTTTTAATAAGGTTCTGTACAATAATAATTGGCAAATAATTAAACCCTTACAACAATTGTTTTCCGATTTTTATACAACGCATATAGGTAAATGGATAAACAACAACGAATTTAAATTTTTAGACAATGATATAGCATTCCGATTAATAAGTCCTGATGAAAATTCTTTTGTACTTAATTACCAAAACGATTTATACGAATATGTTAATTTCGATTCAACCCATATACTTCCCGGTTCTTTTATTATCGAAACTTCCAATAAATTAAATCATATTCAAAAAAATCCCAACTACCCTTATTTTTTGGCATTAACCAATAATAAGCCCATGCGCATTTTTCCGTACATAAAAAAATACCCTTATTTGTTTAACCAAAAAAATTCGGCCAACATTTTTGCCCTTGGGCAAGATGATAACGGTAATATTTGGGCAGGCAGTTACCAAAATAATTTAAGTATTATAAGTTCGGCACCAGCTAATTCTTCCCATTCTCCCAAAGTAAAAGAATTAAGTGGAGCAAGAATGAAGCTAACCGAATTACCAAAACAGCCGTACCGTTTTATGAATGCCGGCATTAATTATAACCACAAATTATATTTTGTTGGCGAAACGTTTCAGGGTGGCATTTTGCAATACAATTTGGATGGAATCATGCATAAATTAAAACCGCAAACACCCATTGGTTTTTATTTATACTATGCACCTCGCAGCAAAACAATTTGGATGCCTTCGGCAGAAGATCCTAATTATCCCGTTTATACTTGTAATGCTTCTGAACTAGAAAAGCCTTTTATTCATTGGCAAAAATTAGATACTGCTGTTGGTATTAAACCATTTGGCTTTTCCACCATGACCGAAGATACTCTGCAACGCATTTGGATAGGGCATCCTAAAAAAGGTTTTGCAGTGTATAACCGGCAAACAAAAAAAGCAATTACCTACGATTTGCATAAAAACGAAACACCCATTGGTTTTATAAGTTGTGTTACCGATGCCAAAGGCACTGTTTTTATGGGCAGCGACGATAAAGGTCTTTGGTATTATAACGATTATACCAAACCGCCTACCCCACAAAACATTCATAATATTTATCATCCTTTATTAAACAATACCATTCGCATTACCTCAATGGCTATTTATAATAACTGGCTGGTAATGGGCTGCTACAATAAAATTTGTTTATTGAATTTGGATAGTTTTTATAATAAGCATACAACTGTAGTGCGTTATTTAAATCCGCAGGAAGCTTCGTTTACAAGTTTTACCGAACAAAATACTATGCTGGTTAGTAAAACCGATAGTACTTTATGGTTTAGTACCGGCGATATGCTGTATCAATGGGATATTAAAACATGGCTGCAATTACCGCAATACAAAGCAACTGTACATACTTTTTTGCAAAACGACAGCGACCGTACCGAACTAAGCTGTAACCACACTTTGCATTTAGATGCCGGTATAACCAGTTTCGATATTGTATTCGAATATTTAAGTCCGGATGGTTTACCGCGTTATACCCGAACCGCTTTAGTTAAACAAGGCGATAGTGTTGCTTTTAACTTGCCCAATATTGCATCGAGCAAATTCGTATATAAAAATTTAAGCAGTGGTAAGTACACATTTTATATAGAAATTTTTGAGCAAGATGGCAGTACCAGTAGGTATGAATATCCATTCATCATCAATAAATATTTATGGCAACAATGGTGGTTTTGGGTATTGGCATCGTTTGTATTTGTAACACCATTTATTTTATGGTTAAACAGTTTGCGAAAAGAAGCCATACAGCAAAAGAAAATAAGCCAATTAAGTATTGTATCGCTCAGTAGTCAGTTTCGCCCGCACTTTATATTAAATGCATTGAATACCATTGGAGCCGATTTAAGAGATAAGCCGAATGCCGAAACAGTGATTAGTCGTTTGGGCGAGAGTATTAATCTTATTTTCAATCAGGCACAACAAAAACGCATTGCACATACTTTAAAAAACGAGTGGGTGCTGGTAGAAAATGTAATTACCATTCACCGCATTATGTATATTCCAGAATTGCAAGTACAAGAGCCAAGTAAAGAATGGTTACACCAAAATTTCGACATACAAGTACCAATGGGTATTATTGAAATAATGGTAGAAAATGCTTTACTGCACGGATTACGCAATAAAAAACAAGCACCTTATATTTTACAAATTAATGCAACTGCCGATGAAACAAATATTTATTTTGCCATTACCGATAACGGCATTGGCAGAGCAAAAGCCATGCAATTAAGCAGCTATAAAAAGCATGGAACCGGAACAAAAAACTTATCTGAAATTATAGGCATCTTAAATAAGTTCAATAAAAATAAAATTGAAATAAACTATACCGATAAGGTTTTCAGCGATGAAGAAAACAGCGGAACAGTTATTTCTATTGTTATCCCAAAAAATTATTTTTATGACTACTGATTTAAAGTATTTAATTATTGAAGACAGCTTAAAAGTATGCGAAGGGATTGCAGAAAGAATGCAACCATATACCAACTGGACAGCATGCGTTTTTGCGCATCATGTTGACGACGCAAAACAAATTGCATCTGCCGAAAAACCACAATTAATTTTTATTGATTGGGCATTAAAAGGTGGCAGTGCTTACGAAGTGTTGCTACATATTCAAAACATACCCAACTATTATCCGTATATTATTTTCAATACAGGCTATCAAAGCGAAAACCCCGAAATACCGCAGGAAATAATTAATAATTATAAGATTGATAAATATGTGGTGAAACCATTGTGGGAGAATTTGCGAAATAATTTATCAACTTATTTACTAGAAGCCGAAAAAAAGTTAGAGCAAACCGCCACGCTTAAACAAATTTGGCTTACCGATATTCATAAAAGAACCGTGCAAATTAATTTGCAAGATATAGTTTGTATTTGTCAGGAAGTTGAAAACCATTATCATAAAAATTTTTGTTTACACAATCATCCAACGGTAACCGTTAAAATTTCATGGCACGAGATAATTGAAGTATTAAAAGAAAACGAGATTGATTTTTTTGTAACCAATAGTCGCCATCACCTCATCATAAAAAAATATATTGAATGTTATAAACGACCATATATAAAAATGAAAAACTTTGGGCACAAAATTGAAGTAGTAAAAGAAAAGTTGCATGAATTTGATATGTGGCTGGGAGAAACAAACCACGTGAAAAAAATCAAAATGAATATGTAAATAGCTAACCATTTATTAAACAGCATCTCCAACAAAATAATTATAGCTATCCAGCCCCAATCGCTAACAGTTATTGTAATTTCATTTTTATAGATCAATCATCACCAATAAAATAATAAGTACTCATTAATTATTATCGGCAGAATAGCTATTCTACATCATGCTGTTATTTCACCTTTTCACTACGCCAAAATCCTGCTTTACTTTTAATAAACAAGAAGCATCTCACATAAATAATTATTTATTTTAATTAGTAATAATTACAAACAATTTATAAAAAAATCAATTAAAAATTTACAATTTTAGTAAATAAACCTATTTTTGCCATCAATAACTATATAGAAATAAATACATTTTCAATATTTATTTATTTTAAAATATAATAAAATCAGCAAAAAATGTCATTAATTAAACTTGAGTACATTTGGCTTGATGGTTACAAACCAACCCAAAGCCTTCGCAGTAAAACAAAAATTATTAAAGCAGATGAGTTTGACGGAACATTAGCCAGCTTACCAATGTGGTCGTTCGATGGATCATCTACCGAACAAGCTCCCGGTGGTTCTTCTGATTGTTTATTAAAGCCGGTTTATTTTGTAAAAGATCCGCAACGCAAAGATGCTTATTTAGTTATGACTGAAGTATTAAGCTCCGATGGTACACCACATCCTTCTAATGGACGTGCATTAATTGAAGATGATGACAATGATTTTTGGTTTGGTTTTGAACAAGAATATTTTCTTTGGAATCCATCTACCAATAAACCTTTAGGATTTCCTGAAGGCGGTTTCCCTGCACCTCAAGGTCCATACTACTGCTCTGTAGGTGCCAATAATGCTTTTGGTCGCGATATTGTTGAAGAACATTTAGATACTATTATTGAAGCAGGTTTAAATGTTGAAGGTATTAATGCTGAAGTTGCAGCAGGCCAATGGGAATTTCAAATTTTTTCTAAAGGCGCAAAAGAAGCCGGAGATCAAATTTGGATTGCCCGTTATTTATTAGAAAGAATTGGAGAAAAATATGGTGTAGCCGTTAATTGGCATTGTAAACCATTAGGTGCATTAGACTGGAATGGCAGTGGTATGCATGCTAACTTTTCCAACTCTACACTAAGAACTTGCGGCAGTAAAGAAGTGTATGATAAAATATGCGAAGCTTTTCGCCCTGTTGTTAAAGAACATATTGAAGTATATGGTGCCGATAACCATTTACGCTTAACAGGCAAACACGAAACAGCCTCTATACACGATTTTTCTTATGGTATATCAGACCGTGGTGCATCCATTCGTATTCCGGTTGCAACCGTACAACGCGGATGGAAGGGTTATTTAGAAGATCGTCGCCCTAACTCAGCAGCCGATCCTTACAAAGTAGCTGCACGTATTATTAAAACAGTAAAATCAGTGAAATTATAATACTATCAATTTCATCAAACAATTTACCTCCGATGAGTTCATCGGAGGTTTTTTTTAAGTGAATAATTTGTCTTTGCTTTGCTATACTAAATTCTTCTACCATGTCATTACGAATTAACGCTATCAAAGAATTAACGTCCGATAAAAACAAAATGAATATCAGTGCTTCACCAAAAACTTCTACCATTTTTGGCGAAAACGTTTTTACATTAAAAACAGCCCGACAATTTTTAAGCGATGAAGCGTATAAAAGTTTGGCAGCAAGTATAAAAGGAGCTAAAAAAATTGATAGAACTTTAGCCAATCATATTGCCAATGGAATAAGAGCATGGGCCGAAACAAAAGGAGTAACGCATTTTACACATTGGTTTCAACCTCTATCGGGAAGTACAGCCGAAAAACATGATAGCTTTTTTACCATAAAAAATGATGGCACGTCTATTGAAGAATTTGATGGCGCTGCACTAATTCAACAAGAACCCGATGCATCTTCTTTTCCAAGTGGCGGTTTACGTGCCACTTTCGAAGCCAGAGGTTATACTGCATGGGATCCCTCTTCCCCTGCTTTTATTATAGAAATTGGCAATGGTAAAACATTATGTATCCCAACCATTTTTGTTTCTTATACCGGAGAATCTTTAGACTATAAAGCCCCATTATTAAAAGCATCCGAAGCGTTAAATAAAGCCGCAGTAGATGTTTGTAATTTTTTTGATAAAAACGTTACAAAAGTGGTTGCCACTTTAGGATGGGAGCAAGAATATTTTGTAATAGATGAAGGATTATCCAATGCCCGACCCGATTTAATTCAATGTGGCAGAACTTTATTTGGAGCATCGCCTGCAAAAGGTCAACAATTAGAAGACAATTATTTTGGATCTATTCCGGAACGGGTATATGCTTTTATGAGAGATTTTGAAGCCGAATGTTATAAATTAGGCATTCCGCTAAGAACAAGGCATAATGAAGTAGCTCCCGCACAATTTGAAGCAGCACCTATTTTTGAAGAAGTAGGCATTGCAGTAGATCATAATTGCTTAATGATGGATGTAATGGACCGAGTTGCACGCAGGCATAATTTAAAAGTATTGCTACACGAAAAACCATTTGCCGGTATTAACGGAAGCGGTAAACACAATAATTGGAGCATGGCTACCGATACAGGCGTTAATTTATTATCGCCGGGCAAAACACCCAAAACCAATTTAATGTTTCTCACTTTTTTTGTAAATACCATTAAAGCAGTGCATGATTACTCCGATTTATTAAGAGCCTCCATTGCCTCGGCCGGCAACGACCACCGATTGGGTGCTAATGAAGCTCCTCCGGCAATAATTTCAGTTTTTATTGGCCAATATCTTTCGAATGTATTACATGAAATTGAAACAAGGGTAAATGCAAAATTCGATGAACAAGATGAAGCAATTTTAAAATTAGATATTCATCGTTCAATTCCCGAATTATTATTAGACAATACCGATAGAAACAGAACCTCTCCTTTTGCCTTTACCGGTAATAAATTCGAATTTAGAGCGGTTGGCTCATCGGCCAATTGTGCTAATGCAATGACTGTTTTAAATACCATTATTGCAGAAACACTCAAAACTTTTAAAACCGAAGTAGATGAATTGATAGAAAAAGGCGAGAAAAAAGAAATTGCCATCATGCACATTATTCAAAAATATATTGTTGAAAGCAAACCTGTTTTATTTGATGGAGACGGCTATAGCCAAGAATGGCATAAAGAAGCGGAGAAAAGAAATTTACCTAATGTAAGAACCACACCACTTGCATTAGATGCCATGATTTCATTGAAAGCAAAAAAATTATTCGAAGCAAATAATGTTTATTCCAATTTAGAATTGGAAGCAAGACATGAAATTGAATTAGAAAAATATATTAAGAAAGTACAAATAGAAGCAAGAATAATGGGCGATTTGGCTTTAAATCATATTTTACCTGCAGCCATAAAATATCAAAACGAGTTGTTGCAAAATATTAATGGCTTAAAGTCTGCCGGTTTAAAAGAAACTGCATACAAAAGTCAACTTACTATTCTGTCAAAACTGAATGACCATATTCAAATTATTTACGAAAAAGTTAATGCTTTAGTAGAAGCTCGAAAAGTTGCTAATGTTATTGATGATACCAGAAAAAAAGCAATTGCATACAACACAGAAGTAAAAGATGCCTTTTTTAACGACATCAGGTACCATGTTGACAAATTAGAACATTTAATTGATGACGAATATTGGACACTTCCCAAATACAGAGAAATGCTCTTTTTAAGATAATACACCGCCATTAAAATAACTACTAATAACTACCTAAAAAAACACCCTCAATTTGAGGGTGTTTTTTTGATATCTATTTCATCTTAAAAGTTTCTAAAAATTTGGTGGTAAAATTCCCTTTCCTAAAATCTTCATTCTTCATTAACTGCAAATGAAATGGAATAGTAGTTTTTACACCTTCAATTACATATTCGCTCAGTGCTCTATACATGGTATCAATAGCTTCTTCTCGAGTTTGAGCAACTGCAATTAATTTACCAATCATTGAATCATAATAAGGAGGGATGGTATATCCGGTATAAACATGGCTATCAACGCGAACACCATGCCCACCAGGCGTATGTAATGTTGTAATTTTTCCGGGAGAAGGGCGAAAATCGTTATACGGATCTTCGGCATTAATTCTGCATTCTATTGCGTGCATTTGAGGCAAATAATTTCTACCCGATACTCTTTCACCCAATGCAATTTTAATTTGTTCTTTAATTAAATCGAAATTTACCACTTCTTCGGTTACACAATGCTCTACCTGAATACGTGTATTCATTTCCATGAAATAAAAGTTCCGATGCTTATCTACCAAAAACTCAATGGTACCAACACTTTCATAATTAATTGCAGAAGCCGCTTTTACAGCAGCAGTACCCATTTTTTCACGAAGTTCCTCTGTCATAAATGGAGAAGGAGATTCTTCTACCAATTTTTGATGACGGCGTTGAATAGAACAATCTCTTTCACTTAAATGGCTGATATTTCCGTATTGGTCTCCGGCTACTTGAATTTCAATATGGCGAGGTTCTTCAACAAACTTCTCCATATAAATGCCATCATTTTTAAACGAAGCTGCAGCTTCGGCTTTTGCTGTATTATAGGCTCTTTCTAATTCACTTTCGTGCCAAACTACACGCATACCTTTACCACCGCCACCTGCAGTAGCTTTTAAAATAATTGGATAGCCTACCTGATTTTTTGCCAAATCTTTTGCTTGCTCTAAACTTTCTAATAAACCGCCGCTGCCCGGCACTACAGGAACTCCGGCTTTAATCATCGTTTCTTTGGCAGTAATTTTATCGCCCATGGCATTAATCATCTCCGGAGTTGGGCCTATGAATTTGATACCATGATCGGCACATATTTGAGAGAATTTAGCATTCTCCGCCAAAAAACCATAGCCGGGATGCACTGCATCGGCATTGGTAATTTCGCATGCAGCCATAATATGAGGAATATTGAGGTAAGATTCTGCTCCGGCCGGTTTACCTATACAAACTGCTTCATCGGCAAACCGAACATGCAAGCTATCTTTATCGGCAGTAGAATAAACAGCTACTGTTTTAATACCCATTTCTCTGCAAGTTCTTATAACACGTAATGCAATTTCTCCTCTATTTGCGATTAAGATTTTTTTGAACATTTTAAAAATTTGACAATTTGATAATTAAACAATTCGACTATGTCCATTATGAGTTGACACATTTACCATAATCATCGAATTGACGAATTTTTTACGCAGGATCTACTAAAAATAAAGGCTGATCGTACTCTACCGGACTACTATCTTCAACTAAAATTTTTACAATTTTACCTTTTACTTCTGCCTCTATTTCATTGAAAAGCTTCATAGCTTCAATAATACAAACTACTTTTCCGGGTTGAATTTCAGTACCAATTTCTATAAAATTAGGTTTATCGGGAGAAGGTCTGCGATAAAAAGTACCAATCATTGGACTTTTAATTGTTATATAATTATCCGATTTTTCTGCTTTAGTAACCACAGGCGTTGTAGCTACCGGTACTGTATTTTCTGTAACAGGCATAGCTGGTGCTGCAGTATAAACATGCTGAGGCTGAGCAGCCACTTTTACAATTTGTTCTTCTTTTTGTTTAATGGTAACTTTTCCATCTTTATCTTCTATGCTTATTTCGCCAATGTTACTTTTATTAATTATTTTAATCAGTTCGTGAATTTGTTTTAAGTCCATAAAAGCAAGTTTAGGGGTAAAAAACAGATATTTTTGGTTTAAAATGGGGCAAATTAGCCATTTTTTGACAAAAATTGAGCTTTTTTAAAAAAAATTGAAAACTACTAATTGAAAGCTAAAAATATAAATGGCATAAAAAAGGATGGCCAATGTTCCATCCTGTTAATTAGTTAATATATTATTCTTTTACTCTTTCTACGTATTCGCCGGTTTTGGTATTAATTCTAATTAATTCTCCTTCTTCCACAAATAAAGGAACATTTACGGTAGAACCTGTATCAACGGTTGCAGATTTTAAAGCTCTGGTAGCAGTATCTCCGCGTAAACCCGGCTCGCAATAAGTTATACGCACTACAATTTTTTCGGGTAATTCTGCACCAATTGGCTGATCGGTTTCGGTATTAATAAATACAAAAACTTCGCCACCATCTTTTAAGAATTGAGGAGCATCTATCATTTCTTCTGCTAAAGCTATTTGCTCAAAAGTTTCATTATTCATTAAATTATATCCGCTATCATCTTTATATAAAAACTGAAAATTCTTTTTTTCAACTCGAACGGGATAAATATTTTCTCCACTATTCCATGTTTTTTCGATAGAACGGGTATTATCAACTCCTTTTAATTTAGCCCATACTTTTGCAGCGGCTCTTGCTGTTTTATTTTCACCAAAATCAACCACACTGTATAAACTGCCTTCTAATTTAATAATCATACCACGACTAATATCTGCTGTTGTTGCCATAAAAAAAATTTAGAGCCGCAAAAGTAGGGAATGCAATAATCATTTATTACAACTTCTTTAAAAATTATTATAAAGGCAGCATTTATTGTTTGTACTATATCTGTAAACAAGATTACATTGAGTAGAGTATGTAGTTTTAGTTTTACACCCGACAAAATATTGTTGGGTGTTTTTTGCATTTTTATTTAGCAAATATTTGTAAAGTTTATTGCACAAATACAAAATAGCATTATTGTTTTAGCCTATTTTTGCGGCACAAAAATTTTAATTTCATCATCATGTCAGTTTTAGTAAATAAAAATTCGAGAATAATTGTTCAGGGATTTACCGGAACAGAAGGCACATTTCATGCAACACAAATGATTGAATATGGAACCAATGTTGTGGGTGGTGTTACGCCTAATAAAGGTGGAACTACCCATTTAAACAAACCCGTTTTTAATACTGTAGCAGATGCAGTAAAAGCAACGCAAGCAGATGTTAGTATCATATTTGTACCGCCGGCATTTGCCGCAGATGCTATTATGGAAGCTGCCGATGCGGGTATTGGTTTGGTAGTTTGTATTACAGAAGGTATTCCGGTTCAGGATATGGTTAAAGTAAAAAATTATTTACGAGGAAAAAATACAAGATTAATTGGCCCTAACTGTCCGGGCATTATTACAGCAGAAGAAGCAAAAGTGGGCATTATGCCGGGATTTATTTTTAAGAAAGGCAGAATAGGAATTGTATCTAAATCGGGTACTTTAACTTACGAAGCGGCCGACCAAGTTGTAAAAGCAGGATTAGGAATTAGTACTGCTATAGGAATAGGCGGAGACCCTATTATTGGCACAACTACCAAAGAAGCAGTTGAGCTATTTATGAATGATGATGAAACAGATGGAATTATTATGATTGGCGAAATAGGTGGTAGCATGGAAGCAGATGCTGCAAAATGGATAAAAGATAATTACAGAAAACCTGTAGTGGGTTTTATTGCCGGCCAAACTGCACCTGCAGGAAGAAGGATGGGGCATGCCGGTGCTATTATTGGTGGAGCAGATGATACTGCTGCTGCTAAAATGAAAATTATGACAGAATGCGGAATAAACGTAGTTGCCAGTCCTGCTGATATTGGTAAAACCATGGCATCTGTTTTAAAAAAATAAAGTTATTGTCACAATATTCACTACATAAAATACCGATGATTCGGTATTTTTTTTTGCACCAAATAATTGAAGCTTGCAGAAGGATAAGTTTAACAGTAACTTGTTCATTTCACAGAGGGTAGGCTTGCAGTTTCTACTGCAAGCTTTTTTATTTATTCAACTCAATTTGCCAATAAAATTGTTTTTTTGCATAAATAGGCAATGCTTCTTTCATGAAAAATATTATTCTACTAATTACTATTCTGTTTTTTGCTTTTAAAATATCTCTTGCACAAAAAAGTATACATATTAAATGCAGTATTCCAACTAAAATAAAAGCAGGAAGCTCAATAAATTTAGCCGTTTCTGTTAATAATAATTTAGTACAAGAAGCTACCGGCACTTTAAACTTAGCCATCATCAATACAACCACGCATACCAGTGTTGATGGTTGGTTTTTAAATATTTTTCCCTTTCAATATTTTACGGCAACTCCTAAACAAATATTTTCTACCACATTTCCTTTTACTGCTCCTTCTAACTTTAATGGGAAAGTAAAATTTATTATAACAGCCAATTGTAATAATGCAACAGATTCGGTTGTTGCCTATACACTTATTTACAGTAATTTAAAGCATACTAATGAGTAAAAATGATATTGATTACCTAATTATTGGCCAAGGTATTAGCGGCAGTTTTTTAAGTTATTATTTATACAAAGCCGAAAAAAATATTATTGTAATTGATGAAGCAAAACCTTTTACCGCTACTAAAATAGCAAGTGGGGTAATTAATCCGGTTACAGGCAGAAGAGTTGTACAAACTTGGTTAATAGATGATATCATGCCATTTGCATGGCAAGCATATACCGAATTAGGAAAAGAAATAAATGCCAATTTAATTAGCCAATGCAATGTGTTAAGTTTTCATGGTAACGAACAAATGCAAAGAGCTTTTGAAGATAGATCGATTGATGAAAATAAATATTTAAAAAAGCCCGCCAATATAGATGCTCTAAAGAATTATTTTAATTTTTATTTTGGTGTGGGAGAAACCAATCCTTGCTATTTGGCAGATATGCAAACCTTACTTAGCGGATGGAAAAATTTTTTATTAAACAAGAATTTACTGATAGAAGAAAAATTTGATGCAACAAAATTAACCATACAAAATACCAATAGCATTACCTATAAAAATATTACTGCCCAAAAAATAATTTTTTGTGATGGAATTGAAGGCACTCGAAATTCTTTTTTTCAACTTCTTCCATTTGCAAAAAATAAAGGCGAAGCATTAATTGCTGAGATTCCGGATTTACCCAGAAACAATATTTTCAAACAAAACCTTACCATTGTTCCATGGAAAGAAAATTTATTTTGGATTGGCTCTCAATATGAATGGAATTATTCCGATGCCAATCCTTCAGCAACATTTAAACTAAAAGCAATGATGCAATTACAACAATGGCTAAAACTTCCTTTCAAAATTGTAGATCATTGGGCAGCGGAAAGACCCGCCAATATTGAACGAAGACCATTTGTTGGTTTGCACCCTCAACAACCTGCTGTTGGCATATTAAATGGCATGGGTACCAAGGGTTGTTCTTTAGCACCTTATTTTGCTTGGGAGCTAACACAGCATCTTATTAACCAAACTCCCATCAATCCTTTAGCAAATATTGCCAGATTTTCAACAATTTTAAGTCGCAACTAATTTATCAGTTACTTAATTTTAGTATTTACCAAACCCAGTTGTAAAGCATGAATAAATTTATTCCGAAAGAGACTAATTATAGTATTCCTGTAAGCTATAGGAAAATGGAAAACCTACATATTGTATTCTGGTTATTAAAAGATATAAGTTGGTGTATGATATGGAAACCATTGGGCATTACAATGATTTTTCCTACATTAATTGTATCTATTATTATTGCATGGAGAACAAGAAAAATTGTTTCGGAGTTATGCCATAATGTGGCAATTACTGTTTGGATAATGGCCAACTCTTATTGGATGATAAGCGAATTTTTTCAGTTTGATAGTATGCTTGTTTGGAAAGATATTACCTATAAGCATTTAGCAATTATTCCTTTTACGATTGGCATTTTTTTACTGGCATACTATTATATAATTTGGAAACCAAAACATAAAAACGAATTTGAAACCATGTAATCAATTGTAAGTAATGATAAGTTGCACTACCTATTTTTATTGCTCTTTTAATTTAGGTGCCATAAAATAAATACTGGCACCCAAACAAGCAATTAAAGTAAACGATAATCGCAAACTAACTGCCTGGGCAATAAAACCTATTAATGGTGGTCCCATTAAAAAGCCAATAAATCCAATACTAGAAACGGCAGCAATAGCAAGACTGGGAGCCATTTTTTTAGATCTGCCCGCCATTGCATAACTTAAAGGCACTACTGAAGAAACGCCAAAACCTACCAGTAAAAATCCTATTGTTGCGGTTATTACGGTAGGAAATATCACAGCAAATAACAATCCCGATGAAATAACAATTCCACTTATTTGCAATATTTTTTTAGCACCATATTTTGTAATTAGTTTATCGCCAATAAATCGGCCACTTGCCATCGCACTCATAAAAGAAACATAACCAAAAGTGCGTAAGGCAGAAGAAACTTTAACCACTTTTACAAAATAAACACCACTCCAATCAAACATAGTTCCTTCGCAAACCATACTACCAAAAGCAATCAATCCAATAATTAATAAATAGTTATCGGGCTTTACAAAAAGTGTTGTAGCTCGTTTTTGCTTTTCCTCGCGTTTTAAAGTAAACGGATAAATAATAAAGCCTACTATTAACCCAACAATACTTACATCTATAAAATGTTTTAGCGGAGAAATATGCTCACCTACCATTAAGGTTCCAATTAATGCACCACTAAAGCCACCTAAGCTCCATAGGCCATGAAAAGAAGCCATAATACTTCGTTCGTATAAAGCTTCTACAGCTACGGCTTGTGTATTTACACATATATTTAATAAGTTTCCCGTAACGCCAAAAAAATACAATTGAATGGCCAATGCAATGCTACTCTCACTCATTCCAATCCCAATCATCGATAATGGAAATAATAATGTGGCAATAAACAACATTTTTCTACTTCCAAATCGTGCAACCAAATAACCCGAAATAGGCAAACCACTCATAGAACCGGCAGGTAATGCAAATAAAACTGAGCCTAAGGCAGCATCGCTTAAATGCAATTGCAACTGAATATCGGGAATACGACTTGCCCAACTGGCAAAACGCAAACCCGATAAAAAGAAAAAATAAGCCAACGCCAATCTGCTTAACCTTAATTCTTTTGTTGTTGTTATTTGCATATTAAATCTTCTACAAAGTTGTATCTTAAAACTACATAAACTTATGTTTTCACCGACATAAAATTGCATTTAGCCTATATTTGCTGCCCAATAAATAATGTATGATGTAGGAAATAAGTGCATGATGTATTGTATCTGCCTCCATCAAACATTACAATTGTAAATTATAAATCTCAAATCGTAAATAAAAATGTATCGTTCGCATACTTGTGGTGAATTAAGAATTAAAAATGTACAAGAAACAGTAATCTTAGCAGGATGGGTGCAAACCATTCGAAAATTTGGAAGCATTACTTTTATTGATCTTCGCGACCGTTATGGTGTAACGCAGTTACTTTTTGGAGAAGAACTCAATAAACAATTAGATGAAAATCCTTTAGGAAGAGAATATGTGTTACAAGTAAAAGGTATTGTTACTGAACGAAGCAATAAAAATAAAAATATTGCAACAGGCGATATTGAAATTACAGTAAATGAATTAAGCATTTTAAATAAATCGGCCATTCCTCCTTTTACCATTTCGGATGAAACAGATGGTGGTGATGATGTAAGAATGAAATATCGTTACTTAGATTTACGCCGTAATGCTGTAAAGAAAAATTTAGAATTACGTTATGCGGTTAGTCGCTCTACCAGAAATTATTTACACGAAAATAATTTCATGGATATTGAAACACCTTTCTTAATTAAATCAACTCCCGAAGGTGCAAGAGATTTTGTGGTTCCTTCGAGAATGAATCCCGGACAGTTTTATGCATTGCCACAATCGCCTCAAACATTTAAACAATTATTGATGGTGAGCGGTTACGATCGGTACTATCAAATTGTAAAATGTTTTAGAGATGAAGATTTACGTGCCGACCGTCAGCCGGAATTTACACAGATTGACTGTGAAATGAGTTTTGTGGAGCAAGAAGATATTTTAAACATGTTTGAAGGTTTGGTAAAACGCATTTTTAAAGATGTAAAAAATATTGATTATACCGATACGGTAGAACGAATGACATGGGAAGATGCCATGTGGAATTTTGGTAACGACAAACCCGACATTCGTTTTGGTATGCAGTTACTGAATATTAAAAAACCTGCATCGGTTTATATCAATAAAAAAGACCAACCCGAATTAGTAAGCGGTGCAGATTTTAAAGTATTTGATGAAGCCGAAACCGTTATTGCCATTGCTGTTCCGGGTTGCAGCGAATATTCTCGCAAACAAACCGATGAAATAACAGAATGGGTGAAACGTCCGCAAATTGGAATGAAAGGTTTGGTATTTATTAAATGCAATTTGGATGGCACATTTAAAAGCAGCGTTGATAAATTTTACAGCGAAGAAAAATTAAAAGCTATTGCAACTGCAGCAAATGCAAAAACAGGCGACTTAATTTTAATACTTGCCGGTGCCGAAGAAAGAACTCGTAAAGCAAGCAGCGAATTGCGTTTAGAAATGGGCAAACGTTTAGGCTATAGAAAGGATGATGAGTTTAAATTATTATGGGTATTAGATTTTCCATTGTTTGAATATGCTGAAGAAGAAAACCGTTGGGTGGCAAGGCATCATCCATTTACATCGCCAAAACCAAGTGATATTGATACGATGATTAACAACTCTCCAGTTATTACCGATGCATCGAAATATTTAGAACATCCGTATGCCAATATTAAAGCCAATGCGTATGATATGGTGCTGAACGGAAATGAAATTGGTGGTGGCTCTATCAGAATTTTTCAACGCCCGTTACAAGAAAAAATGTTTGAAGCATTAGGAATGGATGAAGCAGAACAACAACATAAGTTTGGGTTTTTATTAGGTGCGTTTGAATATGGTGCACCACCACACGGCGGTTTGGCTTTTGGCTTCGACAGATTATGTGCAATTATTGGCGGTAGTGAAAGTATTAGAGATTTTATTGCATTTCCTAAAAACAATAGCGGACGTGATGTAATGCTCGATGCACCATCAACCATTGATGCCAAACAGTTTGATGAATTACAAATTAAGTTGGATTTGAAATAGAAAGACCGATACAACTGATGTTCACGGAAATAAAATAAGAATTGTAAATTAGCCTATGCAAATTCAGATTGAACCTCATACTTTACAACGTGCAATAGAAAGAGGAGCATCTGAGAATGAAATAATAGATACGCTTACTAATGGAGTAAATATTTTGGGCAAGTCTGGACGATTAGGAAAATCAAAAGTATTTCCTTTTGAAGCCGTTAGAAATGGGAAGTATTATGACGAAAAGAAATTAGAAGTTTATTACGTAATAGAACAACAAGTAATCATCACAGTAACTGTGTATGTTTTTTACGGAAAATTTTAAATTATGACAATACATTACGATAGCAAAACAGATTTACTTTATATAAGAATTGCACCCGACCAACAGGATGTAACCAACAAAAGAGTTACAGAAGATATTGTTTTGGATTTAGGTGCTGACAATAAAATTATTGGAATAGAAATAATGGATGCATCGCAACATGTAAATCTTGAAAAATTAATGCCAATTGAATATGTGAAAGCATTATAAAAAAATAACTCATTAACTTTAAAGCCTGTTGATTTTTTCAGCAGGCTTTTTTATTTCCAACTTTGGGAGATACTTCTTAGAATGCAAATGCTTGTGGATATTGGTCTCTCAATAAAATATTTTGGTCAACATATACCTTTCTCCATGCAAGAGCTATTAAAACAAAGAGAGGAAAAAAATATAAACCAATTTCATAAACAAATTTTGGATAAGGCGAAAATTCAAACATATCCCTAAACATTAAAAAAATATAACCCAACATTGGAATTAATAAAAGGCGGTTCCGATTATCCAACACATCTAAAATTATTAATCTCAACATTCTATCTTCTTTATTTTGTTTGATAATTTTCGATTTACCAAACCCATATCCTATAGACACGATACTAAAAACCTGCAATAAAGCCATCGGTAATTTTTCTAAATTTTTAAGATGCGATGCCCAAACTACAAAAGCAACCAAACACATTGTAATTGTTACCTTAGGAATTGTGAAGTAGGAAATAAATTCTTCGCACCACAATCTTTTAAATCTTCTTAATAACTGCCGCTTCTTACTGTTTACAATCATTTCAAATTCATCATCAGCAAACTGTTTTCCCGCCAACTCTAATGCTTCATTAAAACTCAGTTCCCTATTGGATTCCTGTATGTTTTTAACAATATCAGCTATATGGTCTACAAGTTCCAATTGCACATCGTAATACTTCACTCCTTTGTTTTCGCAATAGGTTGTAATTGCATTAATTTGTTCTTGCGTCAACATGTTACGCCAATTTAGGATTTACAATTAGGTTTAAACTTTGCATAAATATTTTTAGTTCATCCATTGCAATGGAAGTTTGCTTTTTGCCTGCTTTGGTTAATGTGTAATATTTGCGAACACGGTTACCAATATTTTCCATTTCAGTCTCAACCACACCTTGTTCTTCCAATCGGTGCAATAACGGGTACAGTGCTCCTTCTGTTATTTGCAATTCACCTTTTGTAATTTCTTTTACCATTTGCGTTATTTGGTAACCGTACATTCTGCCGTTATCTTTCAGTAACCGCATAATAATTGGTTCAAGGCAGCCTTTATATAAAGTTGATTTGTTCATGATTCGAATATACATAACATTCCAATACATAAAATAATTAGGTATAAATATTTTTTATCGGTTCTCTCAAAAACTCATCCTTTCACCAATATTTCATGTACAGTATTTTTTTTGTTATATTTTTTGCTATATTGAGCACACAACGATTGCCGCCCACAGGGTTGTGCAATCGTTGTTATTTTATACCAAAACAAAATGTTTATGAATTGCGAAGAACTATTGAAACAGTATAATGCCTATCCGGGTGTTTGGGATGAAATGTGTGATAGCGGCAATATTCGTTCGCATTACCAAGCAGTTGCCGATGCAGTAAAACAAGTTGAAGTTGCTTTATTACATCAGAAAGATAAAATTGCCGGTGAACTGTTCATGAATCAGGGAATTACATTTACTGTGTATAGTGAAAATACAGGTATTGAACGAATATTCCCTTTCGATATTATTCCGCGTATTATTACCGGAACAGAATGGGATAATATTGAAAAAGGTATTCAGCAAAGATTAAAAGCCTTAAATCTTTTCTTAAAAGATATTTATAACGAGCAACAAATTTTAAAAGATAAAATTGTACCTGCCGAGCTCATAGCATCTTGTCCGTATTACACGCGTGAAGTATTTGGCATAAAAGTGCCTTACGATATTTATATACATATTAGCGGTATTGATTTAATAAGAGGAGAAGATGGCAAATTTTATGTATTGGAAGATAATTTAAGAACCCCATCAGGCGTTAGTTATATGCTCGAGAATAGAGAAGTAACCAAACGTATTTTTCCGGAAATGCTGGCCAATAATAAAGTGCGAATGGTGAGCAATTATCCGTTGCATTTGCACGAAATTTTATTATCACTTGCTCCACAGCAAATATCTAATCCAACAGTGGTATTGCTAACACCGGGTATTTATAATTCGGCTTATTATGAACATACTTTTCTTGCCCGCCAAATGGGTATTGCATTGGTTGAAGGAAGAGATCTTGTTGTTGATAATCACAAAGTATATATGAAAACAACTTATGGTTTGCAACAGGTGCATGTTATTTACAGAAGAGTGGATGATGAATTTTTAGATCCTTTAGTATTTAGACCCGATAGTGCTTTGGGCGTTTCGGGTTTGGTAAGTGCCTACAGAAAAGGAAATGTGGCTATAATAAATGCAATGGGCAATGGTGTTGCAGACGATAAAGCTGTTTATGCTTATGTGCCAAACATGATAAAATATTATTTGAACGAAGAACCCATTTTACAAAACGTTCCTACTTATCAATTAAAAGATCAGGAAGCTAAGCAACATGTTTTTTCTAATATCCATAACATGGTTATTAAACGCACAAACGAAAGTGGCGGCTATGGCATGTTAATGGGCAATAAAGCAAGTGAAAAAGAAATAGACAATTTTAAAAATGCAGTTGAAAAAGATCCAAGAAGTTTTATTGCTCAACCTATTATTAAGCTTTCTACCGTTCCCTGTTTTATTAATGGCAAGTTGGAAGCAAGGCATGTTGATCTTCGTCCCTATGCTTTATGCGGACCAAGCGGCGTTAAAATTGTGCCAGGCGGATTAACTCGTGTTGCGTTAAAAAAAGGTTCGTTGGTGGTAAACTCGTCGCAGGGTGGCGGAAGTAAAGACACATGGATTGTTGATTAAAATAATGTAACCAACAATTGAATTACTATTAAGCTTTTGTTGTGTTACTCACTGCAACGTTCGGTTCTTTAATGAGCAAAAATACTTGTTCGTTTAACAAGTTTAAAAGTTTAACGTTATGGCAACTATACAAACATTTGAAGAAATAGTTTCATGGCAAGAAGCTCGTTTACTCAATCAAAAAATCGGTACGCTAATTGACACAGGAAATTTTAAATCGAGCTTTAAACTTATTAATCAAATTGAGTTTGAAGATTTAAGTACACATGCAAGAAAAATAAGCAGCTTAATCCAAAAACTTATTTCCTATTTGGAAAGCTCAGAAACAAAAGGAATAAAATATAAAAACAGAAGTAACAATTAACTTATGAAACCACTTAAACCTTTTAAACCATTAGTATATGCTGAGTAGAATTGCCGATTCAATGTTTTGGTTAAACCGTTATATGGAAAGATGCGATACGCTTTTACGTGGTGTAAGAACGCATTATATATTGATGTTGGATAAAGGCATTAATCAGCATTTATCTTGGCGTATACCGTTCGAAATTTTTGTAACCTCGCATGAAGAAGAACTATTGCGTTACGAAAATGATACCGATACCTCTTTGCATCGTTTGTTATTGGATAATGAAAATGTAAACTCGTTAAAAAATTTAATACTGCATGCAAGAGAGAATGCACGTGGTATGCAAGATCATATTACCAAAGAAGTATGGGAGCATGTAAATCAAATATATCATCAAGTAAATGTATTAGCTAACTCGAGCAATTTATTGGTATATGATGCCATTAAAACAATAGATGAATTATCTCAAAATTGTATTATTTACAATGGCGTTACCGAAACTACCATGTCGCGGGGTATGGGATGGAATTTTATGAATCTTGGAAAATATATTGAAAGATGTTTATTAACAATTGAACTAACAGATAAATATTTTAAACAAATTAATTATAACCTGGATGATGAAAAAGATATTTTGCAATGGCGACCATTATTGCTTTCGCTATCGGGTTACGAATTGCATTTAAAAAATTACAGAAGCAACAACTATAATAAGAATACTATTCACCAAGTTTTATTCAACAAAAATTTTAATAGAAGTGTATTGTACACCTTATTAAGAATTGAAAAATATTTCACATTCATTGTTGAAAATAATAAAGCAGAAGAAAAAGAAGCGTTAATAAAAACAATGGGAAGGTTAGTAAGTAAGGTGAAATACTTTGATGTTGATTCGCTGAATCATCTTACTTTGCAAAGCTTTCTTCACAACACAAAAAAAGATTTATTAGAGTTTAGTAACGAATTAGCACACACTTTCTTTTCATATTCATAATAGCACGGAACAATATGCCTATTTTTCAGATATACCACATTACAAAATACGAATACGACAGACCTGTTAAAGAGAGTACCAACGAAATAAAAATATTTCCTTATTTATGCAATGAGCAAGAAGTATTACATCACGATGTAATTATTACAGATACACCCGATATAAATATCTATACTGATTATTGGGGAAACAAAGTGGGCACTTTTAATTTATTATCGCCACATAAAACATTAATAATTGAAAGTAAATTAACCATTAGAACTACTGCAAGTGCTCAGTTAAGTATAAACTTTAATGAAGGATGGGATCAATTAAAAAGCGAGTTAAATAATAATTTACATTTAATTGAATTAAGTAAACCTGATAACATTAAACGTCAGGCAGATATTGAGGAAATTATTCAGTCAATACATCCTCAAGATAAAAGTATTGCACAAACCGTTGAACATTGTAACGAATATATTTATAAGAACTTTAAGTACATAAAAGGCATTACTACTATTGAAACAACTGTTGATGAAATATTAGAACATCACTCAGGTGTGTGTCAGGATTTTGCTCATGTATTACTACAACTTTTACGAACCTTAGCAATACCCTGCCGTTATGTAAGCGGATATATTTGTCCGAATAAAAATGGCATGCGTGGCGAGGGTGCAACCCATGCCTGGGTTGAAGCATATATTCCGGGATATGGTTGGGCAGGTATCGATCCTACCAATAATGTTTGGGTTACCAACAATCATGTAAAATTGGCTGTGGGAAATCATTTCACGCACTGCACTCCTATAAAAGGAACTTTCAAAGGTCCTGCACGTCAAAAATTATTTGTGTATGTTTCTATCGGTTATGAAGATGGTAATGTGTTTGAAGACCAAACAAATGTTACCATGCAAACTATTGCAGAAGATGAAAAAGCAATTGCATTAGCGGATGAACTGGCAGAACAAAAACAGCAACAACAATAAAAAAAATAGTTGCATCTTGCAATGATAATTTTCAATTATGATTCAATTAAAAATATACAGAATTCTCACTTTTATTCTTATTCCTTTTGCTATCTATGCTGGTATGGAAGGCATTGTATCTATTTTTGCAGGCTTTGGCAATCCATTAATTTTATTACCGGCAGCAATTATGATATGTGTAGCCATTTACGTATTTGCAAGTAATATTTTTTTAAATAAAGGCATTATTAAATCGTTACCCTGTAAAGAGAGTTTAAAAGATTGGATAAAAGTAAATGCTATTGTTACAATTATTTTTGCAATACTCATGTTCATCAGCACATTAGTAATTCTTTTATTGTTAAGCGATCAAAAACTTTTACAACAACTTGTTCATACATCTATTAGTAATCAACCTGCAATCATCCAACAAAATTTTACCGAAGCATCTTATTTACAACTTTTAAAAAATGCAGTGTATATTCTTCTGCCTGTTTCAATAATATTGATAACGCATATCATTATAACATTCAGGTTAATGAAAAAATATAAACAAGTATTTAAATAATTATTTTTACTTTTCTTAAATGAATACTCATATTCCTTTAGCTGAAAGAGTAAGACCAAAATCTTTAGATGATTTAATAGGACAAGAACATCTTACCGGCAAAGGAAGTATTTTACGCAATGCTATTGAACAAAATAAAATTCCGTCTCTTATTTTATGGGGACCGCCCGGTGTTGGCAAAACAACTATTGCTACTATTATTGCCAATACATTATCGGTACCGTTTTTTCAACTAAGTGCCATAAGCAGTGGCGTAAAAGATGTTAGAGAAATAATTGAAGAAGCCAAACAAATTGAGGGAGCTATTTTATTTATTGATGAAATTCATCGGTTCAATAAAGGCCAGCAAGATGCTTTATTAGGAGCAGTTGAAAAAGGCATTATTACTTTAATTGGTGCAACAACAGAAAATCCATCTTTCGAAGTAAACACAGCACTATTAAGCAGATGCCAAGTATATGTTTTAAAATCCTTACAAGAAAAAGATTTAAATAAACTGCTTGAACAATCTATTTCAAAAGATACCATACTGCAACAACATACAATTGTATTAAAAGAAACAGAAGCATTACTTACAATAAGTTGCGGCGATGCCAGAAAATTATTAAATTTATTAGAACTAATTGTTACCTCAACAAACAAAAAAGAAATAATTATTACAGATGAGTACGTAATGCAAGTTGCACAAAAAAAAATTGCATTATACGATAAACAAGGTGAGCAACATTATGATATTATTTCAGCATTTATAAAAAGTATTCGCGGCAGCGATCCCAACGGTGCGGTGTATTGGTTAGCAAGAATGATAGAGGGTGGAGAAGATGTAAAATTTATTGCAAGAAGAATGTTGATATTGGCCAGCGAAGATATTGGCAATGCAAATCCCAATGCATTATTATTAGCCAACGCAACATTCGATGCAGTAACTAAAATTGGTTATCCCGAGAGCAGAATTATATTAAGCCAATGTGCAACTTATTTAGCAGCGAGTGCCAAAACCAATACCGCTATTGCAGCTATTGCAGCAGCACAAGCAGCTGTACAACAACATGGTAATTTACCTGTGCCATTACACCTACGCAATGCACCAACCAAGTTGATGAAAGATTTGAATTACGGAAAAGAATATCAATACTCACATCTCGGCGAAGGCAATTTTATTGAACAAGAATATTTGCCCGAAAAGCTTGCAGGAACTGCCTTTTAC
>JAKAJX010000258.1 GCA_021824855.1 Bacteroidota bacterium
TTAATTTTAACCGGCGGCTTAGAACCCGAAGAACCTATTATTAAATTAATACAAGGCTTACAAACCATTGTTCCAATTGTACAAGTAGAAACAGGCACTTTTGAAACAGTTAATTTAATTGCATCTACACAATCGAGAATTTATTCGGATAATAAACAGAAAATAGATTTAGCCATAACAACATTCGAAAAATATATTGATACCAAAGCGATAGAAAATAAATTAACTACGTTTCAACCGGAAGGTATTACGCCTCTTATGTTTCAATATCAAATTATTAAAAGAGCTAAATCGCAGAAAAAACATATTGTTTTGCCCGAAGGAAACGATGATAGAATTTTAAAAGCTGCATCGAAACTGCTTAAACAAAATATTGTTGAACTAACTATACTTGGTAAAATTGATGATATTAAAGCTTCAATAAAAAGATTAAATATTTCTTTTGATTTTGATAAAGTGCATATTATAGATCCATCTTCTTCGCCATTATACGATGAGTATGTTGATGCTTTGTATGAACTGAGAAAATCGAAAAATGTGAATATGGAAATGGCGAGAGATTTAATGACAGATGTTTCTTATTTCGGTACTATGATGGTATATAAAGGTCATGCCGATGGTATGGTTTCCGGTGCCCTGCATACTACGCAGCATACTATTCGGCCTGCACTTCAGTTTGTAAAAACTAAACCTAATGTTACCGTAGTATCTTCTGTATTTTTTATGTGTTTACCCGATAGAGTTTCTGTTTTTGGCGATTGTGCAGTAAACCCCAATCCTACTCCCGAACAATTAGCCGAAATTGCCATATCCTCCGCAGAAAGTAGCATGATGTTTGGCATTGAACCAAAAATTGCCATGTTATCTTATTCTTCCGGCACATCGGGACAAGGAGAAGATGTAGATAAGGTTAGAATGGCAACAGAAATTGTAAAACAAAAAAGACCCGATTTAAAAATTGAAGGACCAATACAATATGATGCTGCTGTTGATGCAACAGTAGGCAAACAAAAACTGCCTAATTCTCAAGTGGCTGGTCAGGCTAGTGTTTTAATATTTCCCGATTTAAATACAGGCAATAACACTTATAAAGCTGTACAAAGAGAAACCGGTGCTTTAGCAATTGGCCCTATGCTGCAAGGATTAAATAAGCCCGTAAACGATTTAAGCAGAGGTTGCACCGTAGATGATATTTTTAACACCGTAATTATTACAGCCATTCAAGCTCAACAATAAAATTTTTTTAATGAACATTTTTGTAATTAACTCAGGAAGCAGCTCTATCAAATACCAACTTATACAAATGCCACAAGCAATATTAATTTGCAGTGGAATAATTGATAGAATTGGTTTAGAAAATTCTACCATTACACACAAAGTAATTAAAAATAATACTGAAAAAATTTTAAAAGAAACTGTAGATATTGACGATCATGCAACAGGTTTACAAAAAGTTGCAGCACTATTAACAGATACAGAATTTGGCGTAATAAAAAATCCTACCGAAATAAAAGTTGTAGGTCATAGAACCGTACATGGTGGAGAAAGTTTTGCAGCCACTACCATTATTACTCCCGAAGTAAAAGAACAAATAAAAAAATTATTTCCATTAGCACCATTGCATAATCCTGCTAATTATTTAGGAATTGAAGTGGCAGAAAAAATATTTACGCAAGCAATACAAATTGCTGTTTTCGATACAGCATTTCATCAAACAATGAGTGCAACTGCATTTCGCTTTGCCATTCCTTCAGAATTTTATTCGGTTCATGGAATTAGAGCTTACGGTTTTCATGGAACCAGCCATAAATATGTTGCAACAAAAGCAATTAATTATTTACAAAAAAAGGAGGCAAAAATTATTACTATCCATTTAGGTAATGGATGCAGTATGGCCGCTGTTTATGAAGGCATTTGTATTGATACCACCATGGGTTTTGGTCCAATGAATGGATTAATTATGGGAACAAGAAGTGGCGATATTGATCAATCTATTATTTTTCATTTAGTCAATCAGTTAGGATATGATATTGACCAAGTAAATAATATTTTAAACAAAAAAAGTGGCATGATTGGCTTAACCGGATTTAGCGATATGAGAGATATAAGAAAAGAAATTGAACAAGGAAATAAAGAGGCTATTTTGGCTTACGATATGTATGCTTACAGAATAAAAAAATATATTGGTGCTTACACCGCCGCATTAAATGGCTTAGATGCTGTTATATTTACAGCAGGTGTTGGAGAAAATGATACGCTTATTAGAAAGTTGAGTTTATGCAACTTAGAATATTTAGGAATAGAATTAGATGAAGAAAAAAATAATTTATCGAGTAAAGAAATAAGAGAAATTAATACCGAAAAATCTTCGGTTAAAGTTTTAGTAATTCCAACCAACGAAGAGTTAGAAATAGCAACACAATGTTACAATCTATTAGAGCAATCGGCTTAGTCTGCAATTGCTTTTTTGTATGCTTCTCTTCCTATTTCAATTACTTCGGCAGCTTTATAAAACTCAAAAGTGTTGCAAATATTTCTGGGTATTTCTATCAAAATATCGGGTTGATACTGGTTAATGATAATTTCGGTTAATCTATCCAGCGTACAATCGTAAGATGAGTTTAATAAATCAAATAAACTAAGCTTTATTATTTCATTTTTTTCTTTTTCAACTATATCTTTTTTAACTAACGTAGGCAATTTGGGTAACCATTCCCAATAATTAGCAGATTCTTCTCGAATTACTTGTTTAGTATGCTTAATTGGCGTTCCATTTAAATTAACCGCCACAACGATAGCATCATCTTGCTTATGAATTAAATTTAATGGCAACGGATTTAATACACCACCATCAACCAATACCGATTCTTCGGTAATAACCGGTGTAAAAACTCCGGGTATGGCAATAGATGCTCGTAAAGCTTTGTATATATTTCCTGAAGTAAAATATACTTCTTTTTTATGCAACATATCAGTTGCAACAGCCACAAAAGGAATTTTCAAATTTTCAATACATTGCTCTCCGGCAAATTCTTGTATTTTAACAAATACTTTTTCGCCTTTTACAAAACCTTGTTTAGTTAACGTAAAATCAAACAAACTAAATACGCCAGACTTGGTAAGGCTCAATAGCCATTGCGTATATTTTTGTAAATTACCCGTACAATACATAGCGCCAACAACAGCACCCATTGAACAACCTACCACTTCTACAATTTCGTATCCATCTTGTTGCAGCATTTCTATAACGCCAATATGAGCCATGCCTCTTGCACCGCCACTACCTAAAACCAAATGAACTTTCTTCATGGTTGATTAACTATTTTATTTATTAGCTTTTAAAAATTGCATCATTTTACCAAAGTGCCAGCCATTAACTAATGCATTAATGGTATAAGCAATTCTTTTTGCTTTTGTATTATCGGTTTTGGCTTGCTTTATCCAATTACAAAAATAATTTTGATGTGCTAGGGAAAGCTGCTTATAAAATATTTTTGCATTGGGCTCATCATCTAAACATTCAATAAATTCTTGAGGAGGTTGTAATTTTTGATTATCTATTTGCAGGTATACCAATACTTCATCCCCCTTTCTTTTTTTAATCTGCTTTCTAACGGTAGCATTTAAAGGCATTATAAAACTTCCATCGCCCATTGGCATTAATGCAATTGCTGCAATAGAACAATCATCAATTTTTCCTTTCACTCTAAATACTTTTTTATTGCCCGGGTTTATTTTCTCTGCAAATTCTGCAGAAATCGAAATGTATGTCCATCCGGTTTTTTCACCTTTCTTTCCAAATTGTTCAATTACCGAGTTAAATTGAAGCATAATATTTCATTTAACAATTCGTCGAAATACTGTATAAAACTATCTTATTTTTGAAATATTGTTTCGATTCTTTTCTACACAATTTTTAATTAAAATATAGCATGTTTAAAGTATTACTGGCAGTTTCTGAGAATTGGGATGCGATATCTGAAATACCATTTTTGCTTAAAAGTTCCGGATGCACTGTGCATGTTGTATGCCAACCAACCGATTGGGTTGCATCAAATAGTTTTGTTGATGAATTAATTGTATCAAAAAAGGAAAAAGAGGAATTGGTGCAACAAATAATTGCATTATCAAATAACAATTATGACTGGATTATATTGGCAGACGATCCGTTAATTAAACTGCTGAATGAAGCAATTCAATCCAATTCATTATTTGATAAAATAATGCCGTTAAAAAATAGCACGTACAGAAAAATATTAGGATCAAAAGCAGGTTTATCTACTATTTGTAATCAACTGAATATTTTAACGCCGGAATTTATTATATATGATGAAGCAAATTTTATTCAACAACAAATTAATACAATACATTTTCCGGTTTTACTAAAGCAAGATTTAAGCTGGGGTGGAATGGGAATTACTATTTGCAATACAAAAAATGATATATTGTTAGCATTAGAAAAAATAGATATTAAAACCAATTTAGTTATTCAACAATATATCAATGGTGAAGATGTTGGCGTAGAAGCATTATTTTGGAAAGGAGAATTAATTTGCTGCAATATTTCTAAAGTACTTTCGTATATAAACAACAAGTTTAGTATTAGCACCCGAAGAGTTTTTTATTACAACGAAATAATTAAAAATGAATTACAAAAAATTGGCAAAGCAGTTGGTTTACATGGATTTGCCAGTGTAGGATTTTTTCATGAAGAACATACTAACAAATATTATTTACTTGAAATAGATATACGCCCTAACTCATGGATGCCTTATGGTAAATTTACCGGAAACGATTTTGGAGAAGGTATAAAAAAAATAATTGCCTTTGAAAAGAAAGGTATTGCTATTCAGGA
>JAKAJX010000040.1:0-1365 GCA_021824855.1 Bacteroidota bacterium
CGATCTCCTCCGCTTACTTTAGTTAGCGGCATTAGTTGTTTTATTTCTTTTGTTGCTTCAATAAAATCAACACCATAATTATTGTGTTCTTCTAATCCGGTTGCAATGGCAAAAATGTTAGGATCGAAAATAATATCTTGTGGTTTATAGCCAATTTTTTTCGTAAGAATTTGATAGGCTCTATGGCAAATTTCTATTTTACGTTGTTTGGTATCTGCTTGTCCTTTTTCATCAAAAGCCATAACAATAACGGCAGCTCCATAAGCTTGGCAAGTTATGGCATGTTGTATAAATTTATCTTCGCCTTCTTTTAAAGAAATAGAGTTTACAATACATTTTCCTTGCACACATTTTAAGCCTGCTTCAATGATTTCGAATTTAGATGAATCAATCATTACAGGAATCTTTGCAATATCGGGCTCGGATTGAAGAAGGTTTAAAAAAGTTGTTATTGCACTAACGCCATCGAGTAGTGCATCGTCCATATTTACATCAATTATTTGTGCTCCGCTTTCTACTTGCTGGCGAGCAACCGATAATGCCTCTTCGTATTTATTTTCTTTAATTAGGCGTGCAAATTTTTTAGACCCCGTAACATTGGTTCTTTCCCCAATATTAATAAAGTTTGTTTCAGGCCGAACAACTAAGGGTTCTAATCCTGATAAGCGTAGATATGGTTTTATGAAAGTCATTTTAATTGCTTAATTAATCACACTAATTCTGTTTCTATAATTGGTAAAACTCTTGGGTTAATATTTTTTACATGTTCAGCAATATGCCGAATATGTTCCGGTGTTGTGCCGCAACAACCGCCCACAATATTTACAAAACCTTGTTTAGCCCATTCTTCAATAAAATGTGCTGTTTGATGAGGTTGTTCATCATATTCACCCATTGCATTTGGTAATCCGGCATTAGGATATGCTGAAGTATAGCAAGATGCAATTTGTGAAAGCTCTTCAATATGCGGTCTCATTTCTGCAGCACCTAAGGCACAATTTAATCCTATGCTTAACGGATTGGCATGAGTTAATGAAGTATAAAAAGCTTCCAAGGTTTGTCCGCTTAATGTTCTTCCGCTTGCATCAGTAATTGTTCCGCTAATCATTAGTGGCAGTTCTTCTTTTTTAGTATCTCTAAAATATTTTTTAAATGCAAATACAGCAGCTTTTGCATTAAGTGTATCGAAAATTGTTTCTATTAAAATAACATCTACACCACCATCTACCAATCCGGTAATTTGTTCATAATAAGCTTGTACTGCTTCATCAAAAGTTAAAGCACGATAACCCGGATTATTCACATCGGGTGAAAGTGAAAGTGTTTTATTTAATGGACCAATAGACCCTGCAACAAACCTATCTG
>JAKAJX010000040.1:1375-4794 GCA_021824855.1 Bacteroidota bacterium
CTTTCAGCTTCAAATTCTTTTATGGCAGTTCTTGCACATTTGGCTGCTGCCACATTTAGTTCATAACTTAATTCTTCCATTTGATAATCGGCCATAGATATCCATTGAGAACTAAAAGTGTTGGTTTCAATAATATTGGCTCCGGCAGCTAAATATTGTTTATGAATATCAATGATAATTCGTGGTTGCGTAATGCTTAAAAGATCGTTATTACCTTTTACATCGCTATGCCAATTTTTAAATCGTTCACCTCTATAATCGGCTTCGGTTAATTGATGCCGTTGTATCATTGTTCCCATAGCGCCATCAATTATTAATATTTTTTCTTTTAATAAATCTTTAATATAACTCATTTTTGAATTATTATTTTTAGGTAATTCGCCGTATTAAAAAAAATGATTAGTGCAAATGGGTTTGAAAATTGTTGTGCTGAAAATTGAATAACAATAAACGTTATGAGAGGATGCTATTTCTTCAAAACGTTTATTAGTTCTGTATCCTTTCAATTATTGTAGGATTAGGCCGAACAATAAACAAATCCGCCTGCTATTGAACAAAGTTAGCAGGTGTGGCATTATTTTCAAAAAGATATTGTTTAGTTATAGGTAGCCGTAACGGTTATTTCCAGTTTATCGGCAATTTCATTAGTAGTAATGCCGTAGTTATAATGATTTACTTTAAATACACTTTTTGTGCTAATTTTTCCATTGTTAATTAAGATACTTCCTTGTGCAGAAATGGTATGCGTAATGCCATGAATGGTTAATAACCCCGATACCATCACCGGATAAGTTCCATTTTTTGTAAAATCCACTTCCTTCATGTTAAGAACATTTCCTTTAAACTCCGATTTAGGAAAACTATCGCTATTCATATATTCCGCTGTATTAAAGTGATCTTGCATTAATTCGTTCTCAAATTGAAAACCTTTAATTAATGCTACAAAGCGTATTTCTCCGGTTAACTTGTTGAAGGAACTTACCGCATTAGTATTGGTAGCTTCTATATCTTCAGTTGGTGTACTCGAAAAAAACCGAATACTTGCTTTATTAGTTGTATAAATTTTTGCAGTAGAATTGGCTGCTGCTAATTTATTTGTAAGCGTATCTTTTCTTTTTATTGAATGATTTATTTGCAATGTATCAGTATTGGGTATTTGGTTCAATTCGTCCGTAACATCTGCAACTGCTAAACTTGCTATTTGCTCTGTAGTATGTTTTTTAAAATGTGTAGGAATGTAATAAATAAAAATCCAAATATCAATCAATGTGGCAATAACCGCTATGGGTATTACAATTAACAGCAGTTTATATTTAGCTACAAACGAATTATTTTTTTGGAATAATTTTTTAAAAAAAACTATTGCTACAAAAAGCCAAATAATACCGGCAATAACAAACATCCATGGCACATCTTTCATTAAATTAAAAATCATCTTTATCTTTTTTCAAAAATAAAGATGATTAAAAAATTGTTATTGCTGCGTTAATAGCTATATTTTATAAAAGCGAAAAATTATTGCGTAATAATACATTCATTTAAAACAACATCACTTAAAAAGCCATTGCATATTCCTTTTATTGAAATATTTTTTCCAACAACCGGCTGTGTACTTCCCGGTTTAAGCGTACAAAAAACACTGGCAAACGCATCACCGCCTTTTAAAGTTACCGTTATATTTCCCACCTGATCGGTTTTAGTTTCTGCTACTTCGCCGGTTACTTCTACAGCTTTGTTTAAATATTTTGCATCAGCTGCCGATTCGTTTACTTGAAAATCGTTTACTATTTGTTTTGCAGAAATGGCTATGGCTTTTTCATTGGCAACATTACGATGGTGTGTTTTTGAATAAATAAACACATAATACCAAGTACCAATAACTGCTACAATAACTAATGCTACAATTGATAATATTATTTTCTTTTTCATGGAATGAAAATTATATTTATAAAATAACTACCACTACCATTTAGCGGTTGTAAGTTCTTTTGGTTTTTTAATGGTAAATACTCTTGAAATATTGAATCCGAAATGAATATCGCCTTTACCCCAAAGACCATCGGTTTGTGTAATAAAACTTCTTTCATCAATTCCGGTAGCATTGGTAAATTGTAATTGAAATACATGCCCTCCGGTTTCAATATCAATACCTAAGGATAAAGAGTTATGGTAACCTGTTAATTTATTAAATTGATAATAATATTCTCCTGTTAAGTTAACTCTTTTTGAAACACGTTGCCTAAAACCAATTCCTAAAGAATATAAATCATTTGGATTAGCTACCAATGGCACTATGTTATAATGAACTAATGTGGGCACTAATTGTAGAGAGAAATAATCATTAAACTTTCGTGCAATAATAATTTGATGTGCATAAAACAGATGATCGCTAAAATTTGTTTTATAAGTAGCAGCAGGATCTTTAAGCGATTGCCACATGCCTGTAACAACATAACTAACAGAAATAGGCATGGTAATTCTTCCGGTAGATTGACGTAAAATTTTATACTTTAAAAATCCATCAAATTCTTTATTATACGTGCTTCTGCCAAAACCAACCATTAACCTATCGGTTATTCCATAATCTAAACCCAATCTCATAGTTGCTTGGTCAAGTCCAAATAAATTATACGCACCCGAGTTAAGTGTACCAAAGCGATGAGAAATTTTTAAATCCAAAATTCCTCGTCCCACATTTTCAATAGATTGTCCGTTTACTATTCTTGTTGTTTTAAAAGTAGATGTAACAATATCTGTTTTTTGTTTTGTTTCTTTTTTATCTTGTTCATCCTGCATTTTAAATAAATCAATTTCTTGTGCTAAAATAGTCTTAGATAAAAAAGAAAAAGTAATAAACAGTACAACTGAAATAATTTTTTTATGCGATTTCATTGATGAGTGTAGTTTGAAGTTGAATGAAACTAATCGTATTTACAATTAATATTGATGGTTGCTTCAGGTGCAATTTTTTCACCAATATATAAGCCGGTAATTCCATAATCTTTTATATGCACTTTAAAAGTTCCGTTAATAGTTGCTTTCCCCGATGCAATAGTAATAACGCCGGGTACAGAAACTTTTTTTGTAACACCATGAATAGTTAAATCACCATCGGCTACTACGTTATATTTCCCATCCTTAGAAAAATTAACGCCGGCTATATTAGTAATGTATCCTTTAAATTCGGCTTTAGGAAACTTAGTACTTTCTAAATAGTTTTCGTTAAAATGATCTTCCATTAATTGATTTTCGAATTTGAAACTTTTAATTAAAATACTAAATACTATTTGTCCACTTTTATCAAGCATTTTACTATCTACCTGATTGTTTACTGCTGCAATTTTATCTATACCGCCTGTAGCATTAAAAGTAATTTGCCCCGATTTGGTTGCATATAATTTTTGTGCCTTTACTGAAAT
>JAKAJX010000043.1 GCA_021824855.1 Bacteroidota bacterium
TTTTTTCATCAAAGGAGTTGTAGCCATTGCTTGCAACTCTTTTGATGTTCTATTACTATTTAAATAAGAACGCTTTTTAGGTTTTAATAACTTAAGTGCTACCAAAAACAGCGTATTGATGCCTATCCACAAAGAAAAATCAGTTAATAAATTATCAATAAAAAAGTTGGTTTCAATAATTTTTCTTTCTTCAAATACCACTTTAAAAAAAGGATATGGCCATCCGTACAAATCGAAACCATAAGAATAAGTATGCCAAACTGCAGTGTACGAAACAGAAATAATGAACATTACTACTGACAAGAAAAAAACAATTGAAATTTGTTTGGCTAATTTCATAGCAAATATTGAATTGATTTTATTCAAAAGTAAAACTCAGTTATAAAACGTACTAACTTTCCAATATATTTTCATCAAATCTTAATGTTTTTATAATGAAAATTCAGTTCTGGTCAATTGGTAAACCGCATGAAAAATATATTAAAGAAGGAGTAGCCGATTTTTCACAACGCATTCAAAAGTATTTTTCTGCAGAATGGGTAGTTATTCCATCTGCTAAGAATGCAGCCTCATTAACAGAAGAAGCACTTAAAAAAGCAGAGGCAAATATTATTTTAAATCAACTAAAAAAAGAAGATTATTTAATTCTATTAGATGAAACCGGTAAACAAATTTCATCGGTAGAATTAGCCCAACTCATTCAGCAATTGGCCAATGAAAGTTTTAAGAAAATTATTTTTTTAATTGGAGGTGCATTTGGCGTTGATCCTGTAATTCAACAAAGAGCTAATTATACTTGGAGTTTATCGAAACTTGTTTTCCCACACATGTTAGTTCGACTAATTTTAGCAGAACAAGTATATAGAGCTTGCAGTATTTTAAAAAATGAAAAATACCATCACGTATAATTAAGTTTTATCTTGCCAAGTATGACAACTATTACCATTGCCATTATAGTATTAACCTGTATAATTTCCATATCGGCATTTTCGAGAGAAAAAATTATCGACGATTTTATTTTTTATCCTCCGGCAATAACCAATCAGCATCAATGGTATCGGTTTGTTACTTGCGGATTTATTCATGCCGATATTCCTCATTTACTTTTTAACATGTACTCGTTTTATATGTTTGGCGAAGTGATAGAAGATGCATTTGACAAAATATATGGAAGCAAAGGAAAGTTGCTTTTTTTATTACTTTATTTTTCGGCATTGGTAGTATGCCTATTACCTACTTATTTTAAAAATAAAAATAATTATTACTATAAAAGTTTAGGTGCATCAGGGGCTGTTTCTGCAATAGTATTTGCTTTTATTTTTTTAGCTCCTACAGCTAAAATAGGTTTGATGTTTATTCCTATTCATGCTCCCGCATTTTTATTTGGCATTATTTATTTGGGCATTTCGTATTATTTGGCTCATCGAGGAGAAAGCAGAATCAATCATTCGGCTCATTTTTGGGGTGCTGTTTACGGAATTATTTTTTTAATTGTTACCGCTCAACTATTAAGCGAATTTAGACCGGTTGATAATTTTACTATTGATATAATTAACTACTTTAAAAAATAAGTTCATTCATTTAATTCCATTTTTAATACATGGGTAGTTAATGGTAATAATTTAAACCTATCATCAATTCTTAAGCCTACAACCCATACTATTCGTTTATTACTTTCTATTACCCATATTTTTTCTTTTTCGGTAAGAGATAATTTTTGATCGATAAAAAACTTACTTAATTTCTTTTTCTTTTTCATGCCCAACGGATAAAAATAATCTCCTTGCTTCCACTTACGCAATAACAATGGAAACTCAATTTCATTTCCATTCAATAAAGCTATATTAGGTGAAGGATTTATTTTAAAGTCCTTGGCGGCAAAGGTTTCTAATACCAATACTCTATTGGCAAAAAATACTTTTTTTTGTTCTTTTTCTATTAGAATATTTGAATTAGAATTGGATAAAAGCGGAGCAATAATTAACCATGCTCTATTCTTAAATATTTTATGTGTAGCAGATTGAATATAGCTACCGTTTTGAGCTTTGAATAATTTAATTACTTCATCTATTTGAGACGGCAGGAAGGAATATAATTTAATTATTTCCCATACAATTGTTTCAATGGCTTTAGTTTTTTGCAATTGCAAAATGGGAATATGCAATTCCACTCCTTTTTGCTTAATTAATTTTTTCTTTTGAAAATCAATTGCCTGTTGATATAAAATTTCTATATCGTTAAACCGATGAATATTTTTTAAAAGATTTATTTCAACATCTTTAAATATTTCTTTTGCTGATGGAATTAAATGATGCCGAATATAGTTTCGGGTATACTTATCTAAACTATTTGATGAATCTTCTACCCAACTTAATTTATTTTCATTTGCGTACGCAACAATATCTGCTCGTTGTGCAAATAGTAAAGGACGAATAATTTTGTTTTCTTTATCGAACTCGGGAATAGCAGTTAACCCTCTAATACCTGTTCCTCTATAAAAATTAATCAACAAGGTTTCTATATTATCATCGGCATGATGTGCAGTAAGTAAATATTTTTTACCGATCAACTGGCCCGAATTATTATCGTTAATTAATTCATCAAACCAATTGTACCGTAGTTTTCTGGCAGCTTCTTGAATACTTATTTTATTTTGTGCGGCAAATTGCTGCGTATCAAAATGTTTTGTTAGTACTTTTTTGTTGTATACCGTTTCGAGCGATTTTACAAAATTTTCATCTCGTAAACTTTCATCTCCTCGTAATTGAAAATTACAATGAGCAATAATACAATCAAATCCCATTTTTGTTATTAAATCAAGTAAAACAACACTATCTACTCCGCCACTTACAGCCATAATAAATTGAGTAGACTTAATAGAAATATGATTAAATTTTTGTTGCCAATTAGTTTCAAAATTTTTTAATACATCCATTTTAAAAAAATAAAAGCCGAAGTTACTACTTCGGCTGTATAGATAATTCATCCGTTTATTATAACCTATTATTGCTTTTTAATTTCTTTAGCCCAAGTATCTTTTAAAGTAACAGTTCGGTTAAATATGAGTTGATTATTGGTTGCCTCTTTATCAACCGTAAAATATCCTTTTCTTAAAAATTGATAACGAGCTGAGATATTAGAATCTTGTAATGCAGGCTCGGCATATACTTTAGCAATAGTTGTTAAAGAGTTTTCATTAATATAGGTTTTAAAATCTTCTGTTTCATTTGCTACATCTTCTACCGTAAATAATCGGTCGTACAACCTAATTTCGGCAGTAATAGCATGTGCAATACTTACCCAATGTAAAGTTCCTTTAACATGTAGTCCACTGGTATCATGCCCGCTTTTACTTTCCGGAATATAGGAGCAATGAATTTCTATAATATTGTTGTTGGCATCTTTTATTACTTCATCGCACTTAATTATATACGCACTTTTTAAACGAACCATTTGTCCCGGAGCTAACCGAAAATATTTTTTAGGCGGATTTTCCATAAAATCTTCCCTTTCAATATAAATTTCTTTACTGAAAGGAATTTCTCGAAAACCTCCATTACTATCTTCCGGATTATTTTCACTTTGTAGCAGCTCAACCTCATTGTGAAAATTGGTGATAACAACTTTAATAGGATCGCATACCACCATTCTTCTTAATGCAATTTTATTTAAATGCTCACGCACACAAAATTCCAATAAGCCAACATCAATTAAATTTTCTCTTTTAGCTACGCCAATTTTGTCGCAAAAATCACGGATACTTTCGGGTGTATATCCTCTTCTTCTCATACCGGTTATGGTAGGCATTCTGGGATCATCCCATCCGGTTACATAGTTCTCGTTTACTAATTGTAAAAGTTTACGTTTACTCATCACCGTATAAGTCATATTTAATCGGGCAAACTCATATTGGTGAGAAGGAAATATTTCCAATTTTTCGATAAACCAATCGTATAAAGCACGGTGCGGTATAAATTCTAATGTACAAATACTATGAGTAATATTTTCTAAAGAATCGCTTTGCCCATGGGCAAAATCGTACATCGGATAAATACACCAATTATCTCCGGTTCTATGATGATGTGCATGTTTAATACGATACAAAATAGGATCACGTAATAACATATTGGCATTAGCCATATCTATTTTAGCACGTAATACTTTAGCACCATCTGCATATTTTCCATTTCGCATATCGGCAAATAATTGCAAATTTTCTTCCACCGTTCTCAGTGCATATTTATTTCGCTTTCCCGGAATGGTGGGTGTGCCTTTTTGTTCAGCTATTTCTTCACTGGTACTATCATCTACATAAGCTAATCCTTTATGAATAAGTTGAATGGCATATTGATATAAGTTCTCGAAATAATCGGATGCATAGAACTCATTTGCCCATGTAAAGCCCAGCCATTCTACATCTTCTTTAATACTGTTTACATATTCAGTTTCTTCAGTGGAAGGATTGGTATCATCGAAACGTAAATTAGTTTTTCCTCCATATTTTAATGCCAACCCAAAATTGAGGCAAATACTTTTAGCATGCCCAATGTGCAAATATCCATTTGGTTCTGGCGGAAAACGGGTAAGAATGTTGGTATAGTTTCCTTCGGCTAAATCTTTCTCAATAATTTCTTCTATAAAATTTAAACTCTTTTCGTCGCTCATATCATTTATAAGTAAGTGTACAAATGTACGTTTTTTACAGTTGTTATTGAATGAAATTGACTTATTAAAATAGTGTTGCTAATAGCGAGCTTTTTGTGTTATG
>JAKAJX010000118.1 GCA_021824855.1 Bacteroidota bacterium
CAATCGATTCTTATTTTTTCTTTTTAAACATTTCCAGCATTCTATCGGTAACCACAAAGCCACCTACTACATTTAATGTTCCTAATACCACAGATAAAAAACCAAGTATTAATGCTAAGTAATTATCATCGTTCGATTTTCCCATAACAATAATTGCCCCAATAATAACCACACCATGAATGGCATTAGCACCACTCATTAAAGGAGTATGCAATACACTGGGCACTCGGCCAATTACTTCTATACCTAGAAATATCATTAGTATTACCACATAAATCATTTGCTGATTTTCTGTTATAAATTGTAAGAAATTTTGCATGGATTTTATTTAACTTTTTTAGATTATACCAATATAAATTTTAAAAGCCCAAATGGCGATAAACCCTATTAAAATAGGCTATACCAATAAACTTTTTACTCTATCGTTTACCACTTGTTTGTTATGTGTAATGCAGCAACCTTTTACAATATCATCTTCAAAATTTAAGTACATTTTACCTTCTTTATCAATAATAAGTTGCAAAAAGTTTAAAACATTTTTACCATACATTTTACTGGCATCGAAAGGCATACCGGTTTGCAAATTGCTATCACCCACAATACTTACACCGTTGGCAGTAATTACAGTTTCGTTATTAACGGTTACCGAAGTATTACCACCTGTTGCTGCGGCTAAATCGATAATTACACTACCATTCTTCATAGTTGCCAACATTGCATCGGTAATTAAAATTGGTGCTTTTTTACCCGGAATTTGTGCAGTTGTAATAATTATATCGGCTTTAGCAGTAGCTTCTGCAATTTTTTGTTGTTGTTTTTGTTGGTAATCCTGCGTTTGTTCAACGGCATATCCACCGGCTTTGCTGGCATCGGCAGCTCCTTCTACTTCAATAAATTTGGCTCCAAGACTTTGTACTTCTTCCTTCACTACAGGACGTGTATCGAACACTTCAACCACTGCACCCAAACGTCTTGCTGTTGCAATAGCTTGTAATCCGGCTACTCCGGCTCCTAAGATTAACATTTTTGCCGGCGGAATACTTCCGGCAGCAGTCATAAACATGGGAAAATATCTTGGAAAAATGGTTGCTGCTACTAATACCGCCCGATAGCCGGCAATATTAGCTTGGCTACTTAATACATCCATACTCTGAGCACGTGTACTTCTCGGTATAGAATCTAAACTAAAAGTGGTAACCGATTTGGCAGCCCATTCGTTTATTGCTACGTAGTTATACAAAGGCTGATATACCCCTACTATCACCGCATTGGGTTTAAGTTGCTCAACATCGTTGGTTGATAGTATATGAATTGAAAAGATGATATCGCATTGCTGAAGTATCGCTTCTCGGGTGGTTACTGTTACCAATTTGGATTGATATACCGCATTTGATGCATAGGCTTTTGCACCTGCATCATGCTCTATCCAAACTTCAACATTTTTTTTTATCAGTACTTCGGCTTGTTCTGGCAATAAAGAAACCCTGTTTTCTCCATTCGGTTCTTTCAAAATTCCGGCAATCATGAATATAAATTAATAGGCGGTGAATATAGAATATTTATTAGTTCTACCAAGTGATTTATATCAAATGAATTATTTTTTTAGAATCGAATGGTAAAATGTTGTTTTTGTATAAATTCTTTTTTTAATAATACAATGCCCATAAAAAACAAATCGATACTGAGCGTTACTGCTGCATGTTGCTGAATATAACGCCATGCATTTTCCATTTCTTGGCTCCAATGTATATCATCAAAAACAAGAATGGTATTGTTATTCGATTTAAGGAGTATTTGCTCGAAGTATCGAATGGTTGGTTCGTAACGATGATTGCCATCAATAAATGCAAAATCTATGGCAGCAATGTTTTGTATTACTCCGGGTAACACTTCATCAAAATTTCCTCTAACTAAATGAATATTGGATAGCTGTAATATTTTAAAGTTTCTTAAAGCAATATCGGCAATGGAGTTAGCTCCTTCAATAGTAATAACGTTATTTGTTAGTTCGGCCGAAGCTAAATAAGCGGTAGTAATACCTAACGAAGTGCCTATTTCTACAATACTTTTAGGTTGATAATACAAAACTATCCTAAATAATAACTGTGCAAATTTTTTCGATCGTAAAGAGGTAGCGGCGATAGAAGCTATTGATCTTTGCTTGGTTTTAATTACTGCTGAGCCGGCTCCTAAATCTTCCACTTCAATTAAAGTGTTATCGTTTAATACATATTTTCGTATCTGTTCTATTTGCTGATACACATAAAATTCTCTATCATCAGTCAACACATTCTCTATAAAATCGTACACAAAAGGCGAATGTATGCCATGCCCCGAGCCATTGGAAGCAGTAATTAAATACTTTGCATATTTATACAATAAATTGAGCCGTGAATACATGATATTAAAGGTAAAGAACTATTATTGTTTTCGCCATATTTGAAAACTGTAAGGATATACATGTTTTGCATCGGCCGAAAATTCTTTAGTTGAAACCAATTGCCATACATGTGCATTTATTTCAGGGAAAAAAGCATCGGCTTCTACATGGGCGTGTACGCGTGTTAAATAAATTTTATCGGCAATTGCCAATGCCTGCTCATAAATTTCTCCGCCGCCTACAATAAAAATTTCATTAAAATGTTGGGCTTTTGCATACTGAATAGCGTCTAATAAAGAATGAACAGTTATCGCTTTTGTGGCAGTCCAATTATGCTGTCTTGTAATAACAATATTTACTCGCCCGGGTAATACTTTTCCGCTTAACGATTCAAAAGTTTTTCTGCCCATAATTACCGGCATTGCCCAAGTAATATTTTTAAAATACTTTAAATCGTTGGGTAAATGCCAAAGTAATTGGTTATTTTTTCCGATGGCATTATTAGAAGATGCTGCAACAACTAATGAAATAATCATACCGGTTAATAATTAAAATTTAAAATTAGGTACTGAAACTGTTATACATGATTAATTGTTTAACTAAAATGTACATCATTCAATTACTAAACGGCTACCTGTGCTTTAATATGCGGATGAGATTGATAATTTTCTAACATAAAATCTTCGTAATTAAATTCAAATATATTTTTTACAGCCGCATTAATTTTAAGTGAGGGCAAAGCAAATGGTTTGCGTGTTAATTGCAGTTGTGCTTGTTCTATATGATTGCTGTATAAATGAACATCGCCGAAAGTATGTACAAAATCGCCATATTCTAAATTGCAAACCTGTGCTACCATCATGGTAAGTAATGCATAAGAAGCTATATTAAACGGAACGCCCAAAAACACATCGGCACTGCGCTGATACAATTGGCAACTTAGTTTTCCATTGGCTACATAAAATTGAAATAAAGTATGGCAAGGCATTAAGGCCATTTTAGGCAAATCGGCAACATTCCATGCACTTACAATTAATCTCCTGCTATCGGGGTTTGATTTAATTTGTGCAATAAGTTCTGAAATCTGATCTACCACTTCGCCATTTGCTCCTTCCCAACTTCTCCATTGCTTTCCATAAACCGGTCCTAATTCTCCTTGTTCATTTGCCCATTCATCCCATATTCTTACCCCATTATCATTTAAATATTTGATATTGGTATCGCCTTTTAAAAACCAAAGTAATTCGTGTATAATACTTTTTACGTGCAATTTTTTGGTTGTTACCAACGGAAAACCTTCTTGCAAATTAAATCGCATTTGATAGCCAAAACAACTAATGGTACCCGTACCGGTACGATCGGCTTTTTTTACTCCCGTAGTTAATATATGTTGTAATAAATTTTGATACTGCTGCATAATGCTGCAATGTAATTAACCTATTTGTTATTTTATTGCTTGCACTATAAAATGGGGATTACCTGTGATTTATTTTTAACCCAAACGGTAGGTTAAACTGCTACACACAATAGTTTATTAATGCTACATATTGCTACTTTATAATGTTTTAATTTAGCTGTGTAATAGAATTATAAAATACCCTTCCCCCAAAAACAGGTTTATTTATTATAACCTAATTTGTATTTATGAGTTTTTTTGGTAAAAAACAAACCGTTACTTATCTAATAATTTTAATTATTGGGGTTATTATTGCAAGCGTAATTTTTATATCGCTCAGTAGTATAAATGTTATTGAAAATACCAACAATATTATCACAAAAGACAATAACACCCTTAATGACGAGCAAAAATTAATTTCTCAATTTATTCATTTCGAAACCGATCTTAAAGGTCATTTATTAACCCGCAACGAAGATTTTTTTAATTATTCTACCGAAAATAACAACAACTTTATTGCAACCATAAATACATTAAAAAAACAAAATACCAATAACCCAAAAACAGAAGCACTATTAGATTCTCTAAAACAACTTATTACCAACAGAACTATAGAGAATGAAAAAATTATTGCAGCAGCTAAAACAAAAAAAATAACATCGGCAGATATTACGCAACATTTACAAAATGGTGTAACGTTCTTAATTAATCTAAAATCAATTGGCAAAAATTTAGCTTCATCTCAAAAAAACGAATTACTTACTGCACAACATGTAAATACTAACGACATTTTTTCACTTAAACTTACTTCGTATAGCACAGTAATTATAGTGGTAATTTTAATTTCGTTAATTATTGTTAACCTGCAAAGAGAAATTAATAATCAAAGAAAATTAAATGCAGAATTAGCCTACATGAGCGTAATTGCCAACGAAAGTAATGATGCCTTAATTGTATATGATTTAGATTATAGAATTAAAGTGTGGAATAAAGGTGCCGAAAGAATTACAGGTTACAGTGCGGCAGAAATGATTGGCAACTCTTTACTTAATTTTAAAATTTTACTTTTTACGCCCGAACAAAATGAAGAAAACAGAAAGCAAACACTTGAAACAGGTAGTTTTACTGGCGAAGTGCCTTTTGTTACCAAAAATAATCGGCAAGGTTTGGCATTAGCCTCTACGTCGGTTATAAAAAATAAAGAAAATAAAGTAACCCAATTTGTTGTTATTGCTAAAGACATTACCGAACAAAAGAAAATTGATGAAAAATTACAACTATTAGCTAATGCCATTGACCAGTCTAACGAAGCAATTATTTTATTAGATGAAGGAAGAAATATTGTAGATTGGAATAAAGGTGCCGAAAAAATATATGGCTATACTAAAGCAGAAGCCATTGGCAAAAATTCTTGGGAATTGCTATCGAAAAATGGCAAAATAGTATTTACCAAAGAAAAAGAAATTGAGTATACCAATATTGGCTATTTTGAACACGATAATATACATCAAAAAAAAGATGGCTCTCCTATTGATGTGCATGTTTCCATCACGTACATTACCAATAGCAACTCAAAAGAAAAGTTCATTGCCATTATAACCGATATTACCGAAAAGAAAAAAAATGAAGCAGATCTTGAACATTTTGGCAGCGCTATTGAACAAACGAATGAAGCCATTATAATGTTAGCGAGAGATATGACCATTTTACGTTGGAATAAAGGTGCCGAAAAAATGTATGGTTATACCAAAGAGGAAGTAGTAGGTAAAAATTTTGATACTATTTTTTTAAGCGAAAAAGCGAAATTTACCGAATATGAAATTGAGCTTTACAAACAACAAGGCTTTTATAGTTTTGAAAATACACATAAACGCAGAGACGGAAAATTAATTACCATTATTTGCAAAACAAGTTACCTCTATAATAAAACCGGAGAAGTTGATGCATTTATTGGCGTAATTACAGATATTACCGAAAACCGTAAAACCGAAGAAAGATTAAAACTATTATCGGGTATGTTAAACATAACCGAAGATGCTTTTTATATTACCGATAAAATAGGAACCATACTTCATTGGTATAAAAGTGCAGAAAAATTTTATGGCTATACCAAAGAAGAAGCCATTGGCAAAAATGTTATCAGCTTATTACATGTGTATAATCCTGCAATTGATATTCAACATTTCGATTACAGCCGATCTTCCTTTGTAAGAAAAGAAGAATATCAAATTAATAAAAAAGGAATTAAAATTTTTGTAGAAGTTTCTTTAAGCTACATCATTAACAAAACAGGCAAAGCGTATTTTTTAGCTATTGTCGCAGATATTTCTGAAAAGAAAAAAAATGAAGAACAAATTATTCAATTAGGAAAAATATTACACAACTCTAACGAAGCAATTATAACAATCAATGATGGTTTGTATATTACAAGTTGGAATAAAGGTGCACAAAAATTATATGGCTATACACCCGAAGAAGCCATTAACCAATACGAACCCATTTTTTTACCTACAGATCCCCAATCATCTATTGACATTGCTAATAAAATTAAAGACTATGCTATTGGCAGCTCGTGGACTGGAGAATGTGAACATTATAAAAAAGATTCAACCAAATTCATAGTTTCATTATCTATTACCATCATTCAAAATCCTTATACCAATCAAAAAGAATATTCTTACATTATTACCGATATAACCGAACGTAAGAAAGAAGAAGAAAAAAACAAACAATTAGCCAACATATTTGCCAATGCTGCCGATTCAATTCAATTATTAGATATTGATTTTAAAATTATTGGATGGAATAAAGGCGCACAAAAAATGTATGGCTATACAGAAAGAGATGTAAAAGGAAAATTATCGCACTCGTTTATTTGTGCAGATAAACCTGTATTTACAAAAGAAGTTTTTGAAGCAAATAAACATATTGGCTATTGGAGCGGAGAAAATGTACATAAAAGAAGAAATGGAGAATATTTTCCGGTGCAAATTTCCATCACCTTTTTAAAAGACGAGGATAACAATTATAACGGTTTTATATGCACCGTAATTGACATTTCTGTAAGAAAAAAATTAGAGTATCAACTAAAAGATATGAATGCTGTTTTAGAAAAAGAAGTAGAAGAAAAAACAGCCGAGATTACAGAAGTTTTTGAAAGAATAACCGATGGCTTTATGGCATTGAATAACAAAAGACGATTAACGTATGTAAACAATAAAATTGGTGAGATTTTGCATAAAGATCCAAACGAAATAATTGGCAAAAACATTACAGAAGTAATACCCAATTTAGATAAATCTCTTTTAAAAGCCTACGAAAAAGCAGTTAAAGAACAACGCAATATTTCTATTGAAGATTATTTTACCAATTTTAATGCATGGATGTTTGTAAGTATGTACCCATCGCCTAAAGGTGTTTCTATTTTCTTGCAAGATGTTTCGATACAAAAGCAGGCGCAAGAAGAACTTACCAAAATGAACTATCGTTTAAAAAGTTTATCCTCACACATTCAAAATGCCCATGAAGAAGAGAAAGCTTATATGGCAAGAGAAATTCACGATGAATTAGGGCAATTAACCACTGCATTAAAAATTGATGTATCTTGGTTAAAAAATAAAATATCTCCTTTAAATCCTTCTCCCGAAATAGTTAAACATTTAGAAGATATGGTTGATGTATTGGGAGAAATGGTAAATACTATTAGAAGAATTTCGTTAGAATTAAGGCCAAGTATTTTAGATAATTTAGGATTAGCAGCCGCCATTGATTGGCATATTAAAGAGTTCGAAAAACGCACCGGAATTAGTTGCACATTTAATAATTTAATGCCCGAAAAAGAAAGCATTACCAATGTTGTGAAAATAAATTTATTTAGAATTTGCCAAGAAAGTTTTACCAATATTATGCGGCATTCCGATGCAACAAAAGTAGTATGCGAGTTGAAAAAAATAGATCATACCATTACGCTTGATATTAGTGATAACGGAAAAGGATTTGATATTAACCAAAAAACAAAATCGTTTGGCTTATTGGGTATTCAAGAAAGAGCCAGTATGATAAATGGTTATACTACCATAAAAAGTGCACCGAATAAAGGGACCATTATTCATACCGAAATAAAAATATAATATTAAAAATGTTCACTTCTTAAAACCTGAATCCACTATGAAAATTTTAATTGCCGATGACCACAGTGTTGTACGAAAAGGATTAAGATTAATTCTTGCCGAAGCCTACCCCAATGCTGTAATTCAAGAAGTAGGCGATGCTGTAGACTTGCTAAAAAAAGCCAGCAAAGAAACATGGACAGTAATTATTTCAGACATTTCGATGCCCGGCAGATCGGGTGTTGAAACGATTAAAGAATTAAAAGAATTGGTACCAAAAACTCCGGTACTTATTTTAAGTGTACATGCTGCCGAAGAATATGCTGTACGTACTATTAAAGCCGGTGCTTCGGGTTATTTAACTAAAGATAGTGCGCCAGATGAATTGGTAAAAGCCGTAGAAACTGTAGTGGGCGGAAGAAGATATATTACAGCCGATATTGCCGAGCTGTTAGCCGATTCGTATAACGAAAATTTAGATAAAGATATTCATCAACATTTATCGGATAGAGAGTTTGAAGTTTTTAAATTATTATCTGCAGGAAACAGTATTTCCGACATGGCCAATACACTTTCTTTAAGTGTAAATACTATTAGTACTTACCGTGCAAGAATATTAGAAAAAATGCACATGCACAATAATACCGAACTTATTAAATATGCTATTGAACATAAATTAGTATAGCTTTCCCCCCAGTAAAAACAATCAATTCGATTGTAGTATTTTAACTACCGGTAGTGATAACATCACTACCTTTTTTTTTTAGCAACACTACCATTTAATTACAACTTCAACTATTTGTGGCACTTTTTATTAGTTGCAACTTTACATCAGAAAATAAGAAAGGAACTGATAAAAAGAATAGAAATGAATTAGATGATTAAAGCCACTGTCCCGTTAATAAAATCCTCTTTGAACTTGAATCCAAAAAAAATGAAAACTATGAAAAACTTATTCTTCACTTGGCTATTCGGGGTTAAAAAAATTCCCCAGTTACAACTTGTTTATTGCATTAATAAAACAATGCCTTTAAACAAGTAAGCCTCCAAAGCTTAGTAAAACAGTCTGATATTTTTGAACGAATTTTTACTTAACTGATAACCTAAAAACTATCAGCAGGCCGTTTTTTTCCGTATCCTTTATTCTAATCCAATATCCTATAAAATCCAATCCTCATCCATGAAAAAGCTGCTGATTATATTAACCATGTTAACAGTTGCTACTGTTTCAAAAGCTCAATACAACACCACCACATTTGGAATTACATTATGTGGAGCTGAATTTGGAGAAAACAATCTTCCCGGCATCATTAATACCAATTATACCTATCCTACAAAAGATGAAATAAATTATTTTGCAAGTAAAGGATCACAAATAATTCAACTACCTATTCGCTGGGAAAGAATACAAAGAACATTGGGTGGCGATTTAGATAAACAAGAAATGTTTTACATTAACCAATTTATAGATGATTGTGCTGCTAAAGGAATTATGGTAACTATAGTAATGCAAAATTTTGGCAGATATAAAATAAATAACAAAGAATATATTATTGGAATGCCACAAGTTACCAGAGCCAATTATAAAGATGTTTGGAATAAACTTGCCAATGCACTAAAAAATAAACAAAACATTTTTGCTTACAGTATTATGAGCGAACCCAACCACATGGGTAATTATAAATGGTTCGAATCGGCACAACAGGCAATTGATGGAATTAGAGAAGTAGATAACACACATACCATATTAGTAGATGGCGATAATTATTCAGGCCCTGAAACATGGGTTGCATTTAATGATAATTTAAAATACTTAATTGATCCGGCTAATAAATTAATGTTTAATGCACATTGTTATTTTGATGCAGACAGATCGGGAAAATATATAGACTCTTATGACAAGTCGGGTGTTGATGCCATGACCGGCGTAAACAGAATTAAACCTTTTATTAAATGGTTAAAAGAAAATAATAAAAAAGGATTTGTGGGAGAATTTGGAATTCCGAATAATGATAAAAGATGGTTAACTGTAATGGATAATTTTTTAAGATACCTTATTGAAAATAATATAGGTGGTTGTTATTGGGCAGCAGGACGTTGGTGGAAAGATTATCCTTTGTCTATTGAACCTATTGGATTTAACGATAAACCACAAATGAATATTTACGAAAAATATTTAACCGCTAATAGAGCAGTTGCTATAAATGATAAATAACTAATTCAATCAATCGTTCCTTTACAATATTCTGTAAAATTTTAAAAACTAACTATAGCAAGTAAACAATAATTAACGCAACAAACAATACAACTTCAATGCCTATAGTTAGCTAAGTATACAATTAAAATAAATAACCAATTAGTTAGCAAAATTATATCGTGTAAGAAGGTTATAAAAATGTACCTACACCATAATGCCGAACGCATAAATAGGCTATTGAGCATTAATTAAAACGCTTTCCCTCCCATCAAAAACAATCAGTTCGATTGTAGTATTTTAACTACCAATAGTGATAACAACACTACCTTTTAATCACAACTTCAGCTATTTGTGGCACTTTTTATTAGTTGCAACTTTACATCAGAAAATAAGAAAGGAGCTGATAAATAGAATAGAAGTGAATTAGATGATTAAAGCCACTGTCCCGTTAATAAAATCCTCTTTGAACTTGAACCCAAAAAAATGAAAACTATGAAAAACTTATTCTTTACTTGGCTATTCGGGGTTAAAAAAATTCCCCAGTTACAACTTGTTTATTGCATTAATAAAACAATGCCTTTAAACAAGTAAGCCTTCAAGCTTAGTAAAACAGCCTAATTTTTTGAACAAATTTTCACTTAACTGATAACGTAAAAACTATCAGCAGGTCGTTTTTTTCCCCGTTTTTTAATCCGTATCCTTTATCTCTATGAAACTGTAATGAATATCCTTAAAACCGATAAACTGTAACTCAATAAACCCTATTTTTATGAAAAGCTCACGAATGATATTGCTGCCAATTATTCTAGGTGCTTTCATTTCTTGCTCAAAGAAAGTAGATATTATTCCGGTTAATAATACTACCATAGCAACAACACAGGTTGCCAGTCAAAGTTCAGTTAGTAATATCGGAACACCTTTTATCATTACCAATGTTAGCAGCAAAATCAATCCGCTTAATCCTAATATTTTACCACTTATTACCTATCATCCAAAAACAAATGCAGGATATGAATTAGTAATGATTGATAATGGAATATTAAATGGTTCTACTCCTATTAATGCGTTTCATTTTGTTGTGGTAAATCTTGATAACAACTCGTATAAAATTGTAAAAATATTAAACAGCAGTAATGGAACAGAAGTAACTTCCTCTGTTGGCAGAATTACCAGATACGCTTTTGGAATGGATAAAAAATTATATGTTGCTACCGAAGGTAGTGATGGTGGCGGCGGACATATTATTGAATACGATCCGGATGTACAAACAGCATGGGATTTAGGCAAACCTTTTAAAAATGCAGGAAGATATTTAGATATTTATTCATTACAAGTTGGTACCGATAACGCATTGTATGGTGGCTCATTTGGTGGCAATGGCGATGTAATGACATTTAGATACAATTACAATAATAATTTTGAAGTTGATCAACAACCTATAGATAATTTTTCGAGATATGTAACCTATATTAGTGGCGATGCTACTTATACTTATGCTTCTTGTGGAGAAAGCAGTTGGAACCTTTACGCCATTAACCGCAGCACTAAACAAAAAACATTATTACTTAGCAGCGGTGTAAACAGCAGAATAGAATTAAATACTTATACCGATGCACCTTACGCACACTTAATTAATACACATTATAAATTACAAAATAATGCTGCCAATTCATTAGGTGCTTACAATACTCCTTCTACCAATCAATTGGCCTATTCTCCTTACTCTATTGCCGATATTTCAAACATTACCATTAATTGGGATAGTTACAATAAAAAATTATCCTACACTTTAAACTCAGGCGTACAAAATTCAGTAACAATCAGCGATGTAGTAAACGATACCTACAGAACAGGTGCCGGTGTATGGCTAAATAACAAATTATATATTTCTTCGGCCAACCATTCATTACTTAGTACATTAGATAATAATAATCATTTTCAATTATTAGGCAATACCGGAATATCAATTTATAATATTGCTGCAGGAAATGCTGCTGATAATAATATTTATATAGGCGGATATCCTAAAGGAAATTTATATTCATTTAACACACAACAATCTTGGAATTTAGATGGAAGCAATATAGCAAGCATGTCAACCCCGGCCATTAAACAAACCAATCCACATTTTTTAGCAAGAACGCAAGATGCCAATGGTACAACAGATCAAGGACCCATGTTTATTGCTTCTTTGGCCGTAACAAAAAATAATTATTTAATTTATTCGGGAGATAATGATAGAGTAACTGCTTCTGCCGGTAGAACTTTAGAAATGGGTTATTATAAAAATGGCAGTTACAATAACATTCAATTATCGACTTTGGCTAATTACCAATTTAGCAGTATGTGCTTAACTTACGATAGCTCGAAAGCCATTATAGCAGCTACCAATAGCATGGGAGGTAATGGAAAAATTTATTTATACGATCCTGCTTCTAACAGTATTATATCTTCTTTCAACTTTCCTACCAACAATCCCGGAAGAATTATCACTTTTGATAATGATAATATTGCCGGTGTATACGATGATGTTTTGTATTTATTTAATATTAAAACCGGAAATATTAGCTTTAAACAAGCGTTAGGTAACGGACAAGCTATTTTTTCTATTATCAAAACGCCGAATAATAAAATTGATATAGTACACATGTATTTACAAGCAACCCATTTTAAAGTACTTACATTTTCATTTACAAAAAATGCCGATAATTATTCTGCCAATTCAATATCAACAGGAGAATTTTCAGATGCCGAAAATGATGAAAATACCAAACCTGATAATTTAATTATTGGCAGTCATCCCGAAAATAATTCGTACGATTTATATATTGCAGGATTAAAATCGATATACCAAATATCTAATTTACAATAACCCTTAAAACTTTTACTATGCCACCATTTTATTAAACTAACCTCGAAAACTTATTTTAAAAGTACAATACCCCCAAAATATGTAACTTTACGTTACAACCTACTGAAGCTGAATAAATGAAATTATTGTTATAAATTATCTTAATTTATTTTTTATGAATATCTTGATTGCTGACGATCATAGTGTGGTAAGAAGAGGTTTAAAAACGATTTTAGTAGATGCTTTTCCCAATGCAACAATTGAGGAAGCATCGGATGGCATTGAATTATTAAATAAAGCCCTTGAACAAGATTGGAGCATTATAGTTTCGGATATTTCAATGCCCGGCAAAACCGGTATTGAAGTAGTAAAAGAACTGAAAGAACTAAAACCCAAACAAAAAGTTTTAATTCTTAGTGTTCATGCAGCCGAACAATATGCGGTACGTACATTAAAAGCAGGTGCCGCCGGATATCTTACCAAAGAAAGTGCTCCGGAAGAATTGGTAAAAGCTATTGAACACATTATGGGAGGCAGAAAATATATTACGCCCGAAATTGCAGAAATACTTGTAAATATTAATATAGATAACTCGGGCTCAAGGCAACCACACGAAGCATTATCGGATAGAGAATTTGAAGTATTAAAATTAATTGCATCGGGAAAAACCGTATCTGAAATTGCCGATATATTATCGCTTAGCATACATACTATTAGCACCTATCGCTCAAGAATATTAGAAAAAATGCAAATGAAAAATAATGCCGAGTTAACTAAATATGCTATTAGCAATTCGTTGGCCTAATTTGTAACAATAATGGCCACACGTTTTTCATTGATACTACTATTTGTTTAAACAAATAATTTTTATTTCTTGCATTCAGTTAATAATTTAAAAATTAAACCCGTTTTATAAATCCTGTATCATTTATTTTACCCGTATCCTTTGAAAATTTTTATTGCAAGCAATGTACATATTAAAACCACATGATAATCAATATCCCAATATCCTAATATCCAATATCCTACACACCTTATGTTGGTATTAATATGTACAGCTTTCAATAAATAATAAGTGGAATTTTTCTTTAAGCAGTTTTTCTTCTTTTCAATTCTTTTCTAATTAATAATAATTCTCTACCGGTTTGCCCGTTAAGACTACTATTTTCTTGAGCTCTACGCATTAAATAAGGAATTACGTCTCTAATAGGACCAAAAGGCAAATACTTACTTACATTACAACCTGCTTTGGCTAAATTAAAAGTAATATTATCGCTCATGCCAAAAAGTTGAGAAAAGTGTACATGAGGATGATTATAAGGAAGTTGATATTTCGCTAAAAGTTCTACACCGTATAAATTGCTGATTTCATTATGCGAAGCAATAATTACAGAAATATCTGTAACATTACTAATACAATAGTCGGTTGCCGCATCAAAATCTCTATCGGTACTTTCTTTATCCGGCTGAATGGGCGATTCGTATCCATTTTGAATGGCACGGGCTCTTTCTTTTTCCATATAGGCACCACGTACCAATTTCATTCCTAAAATAAATCCTTGTTCTTTTGCAATACGGTGCGATAAGCGTAAAAACCGCAACCTATCATGCCTATATAATTGAATGGTATTATAAACAATAGCTTTTTGTTTATTGTATTTTTCCATTAATTCAATACATAACCTATCTACCGGATCTTGTATCCAAGTTTCTTCAGCATCTATCAATACTCCAACATTTTTTTCAGCAGCTACTGCACAAATTCTATGCATTCTCATTTTCACTCTTTCCCATTCTTGCATTTCGGCTTCATGGTCGTGTATACCGCTACGTATGCGTGGAGCTTCATTTAATGTTTGTAATAAACCAAATCGGGCTAATCCGGTAATTTTAATGCTAATAAACGGAATATTATCTTGAGTAGCTGCATATTCCACCACTTTAATAAACTGATTAGCTGCATTCTCAAAATTTTCTTCGCCTTGCTTTCCTTCAACCGCATAATCTAAAATCACCTGAACCTTATATTGTGCAAGCATTTCTACCACATTTGCTGTTTCTTCTAAAGACTCGCCACCAACAAATTGCTTAAAAATAGTATTCCGAATAATGCCATCAACAGGTAATCCGGTTTTCATAATAAATGGAGTAAGCCTTGTACCAATAGGCACAAACAAAGGATAATCCATGGTATTAAATAAAAACTTAGATTGCTTCAGTTCCTTATCGGTTTTATATGCAAAAGCATTTTCGGTATTATCAAAAGAAATGTTCATACAATTTAAACGTTCGTTATGCGAATATCGTACGCAGCCATTAAAGAAAAAAAAATCAGTTATGCAGCAAATGTTAATAGTTTTTTGTCGACTTATCCCGTTTTATCTTCCAATCAAACTACCTTGCAAAATAACACTCAAAAACTTGCTTATTGCCCATAAAATGCCGCAAGTATTTAAGATATTCGTTTAATGAAAATCATTTCCACAGAAATTTATAAATATACCATTCCAATGGTGCCGTTTACCATTGCTACCGGCACGATGGAATATGCTCAAAACCTATTCATTAGAATTAAAACCGATGAAGGAATAACCGGCATTGGCGAATGCTCTGCTTTTCCAATGATTGTTGGAGAAACGCAAGCCACTTGTTTTGAAATGGCAAAAGATTTTGCCCGGTTATGGAAAAACAAAAATCCTTTACAGATTGAGGAAAGAATGAATGAATTGGCACTATTTACTGCCGGCAATTATACGGCAAAAAGTGCTTTTGATATGGCATTGTTTGATATTGCAGCAAAAAATGCCCAATTACCGCTATTTGCTTTTTTGGGTGGAAGTAAAAAAATAATTGAAAGTGATTTAACCATTGGTATTGCCACTCCGGAAGCTATGGCCGAAACAGCTATTTCTTTTAAACAAAATGGTGTACGAATTATAAAAGTAAAGCTTGGCAAAAATGCAAAGGAAGATGTGGAAAGAATACAACAAATTAGAAAAGCTATTGGCGATGAAATACTAATTAGAATTGATGCCAATCAGGGATGGAATTATACCGATGCACTGTATGTACTGCAACATTTGGAACCCTATGGCATTGAGTTTTGTGAGCAACCGATGAGGAAATATAACGACGATCTTCTACCTCAACTTTGCCGATTATCTCCTATCCCAATTATGGCCGATGAAAGTGTATTTACCCATTTTGATGCTGAAAGAATGATAAAAAATAAAGCAACGCACTACATTAATATTAAGTTTGCCAAAAGTGGCGGTATTGCCGAAGCTCGTACAATTAATATGGTTGCCGAGCAAAATAATATTGCCTGCATGATGGGTGGCATGTTAGAAAGCAGATTGGCACTTACAGCTAAAGTACATTTTGCAATGGCGAATGATAATATTCGTTTTTACGATTTAGATACTTGCTTATTAGGTCATTTAACAGATCCGGTAATTGGCGGCGTAACGTACAATAAAATGAATTTAGAATTAACCGATGCTATAGGAATTGGTGCCGATGTAGATGATGATTATTTAAAAAAATTGGAAAGTATTACCATATAAAATAGGCTTGTGAAAAAAAAATTAGCACATATTGCTTTGTTGGTTAAAGATTATGATGAAGCAATTGAATTTTATACAAAAAAACTGGGATTTACACTGGTAGAAGATACCATTTTATCGGCTGATAAAAGATGGGTTTTAATTGCACCGACTGCATCAAACGAAACATGCTTATTACTTGCAAAAGCCACTACTGAACAACAAAAAAATAGTATTGGCAATCAATCGGGAGGCAGGGTATTTTTATTTCTTTATACCGATAATTTTGAAAAAGATTTTAATAGGCTGTTACAACATAATATAAAAATTATACGCCAGCCTGTTACCGAAATCTATGGCACCGTAGCAGTTTTTGAAGATATGTATGGCAATGCATGGGATTTAATAGAACCTGCCAATAAAGCCAACCAATAAAATAAATTAAGTAATTATGAAAGGAAAAAAAGTTAGTGAAAGTATTACCGTAATGAATGAAATAGTATTGCCTAATGATACCAATACTTACGGTAATTTAATGGGTGGCCGATTAATGTATTGGATGGATATTGCCGCAGGTGTTACTGCCATGAGGCATAGCCAATCGCCGGTTGTTACCGCCAGTGTAGATAATATTAGTTTTAAAACGCCCATTAAACAAGGAAATATTGTACATATAGAAGCACATATTACTCGCTCGTTCAATACGTCAATGGAAATTTATATGAAAGTGTTTGGAGAAGATAATTTACACCAATACAAATACGAAAGCAATGAAGCCTTTTTTACTTTTGTTGCATTAGATCCCAACGGAAATCCTAAACCTGTTCCAGAAGTAGTTCCTGAAACTGAAAAAGAAATAAAACTTTTTAACGGTGCTTTACAAAGAAGACAATTACGCTTAATTCTCAGCGGCAAATTACAACCACATGATGCAGATGAATTAAAGTCGTTATTTTTTTCGAAAGATGATGTGTAGCTATTAATTAATTTATTTATCAAATACATTGGCTAAATGATGTTTTCCTTTGAGCATAAATTTTTTGCTTTGCTCAATGGCATCCATTACTTGATCTAAAATTTCATCTACCCCGGCAGAATAATCAATAATCATTGGTTCTTTAAATCGGATACTTAATAAAGAACCTCTTTTTTTAAAACTCAATCCTTTTTTAGTAAATGCCCGCCAAAATCCATTGATAACAACCGGTATTACAATAGGCTGATTGTTTTTAATTATATGGGCTGTACCCTTGCGGCCCGGAGCAAAAGGTTTGGTAGTGCCTTGCGGAAAAGTTATTACCCAACTTTTATCTAAGGCTTTATCAATTTTATACGTATCTGTTTTATCTAATTCTCTTTTTACATCTTTCCCATCGGCACGCCAAGTTCTTTTTACCGTAACAGCACCTGCCAATTTAAAAACCCTACTAATAATACTTCCATTCATAGTTTCTTCTGCTGCTACAAAATATAAATTGGTAAATGGGTTTAATAAATAATAAGGCAATCCTAATCTATTTTTCTTTCGCCACTTAATAGCACAAAAAATATGTATAAAAGTAATTACATCGGCAAAATAGGTTTGATGATTACTTACAAATAACACATTGCTTTTGGGCAAATTTTTTAAATGCTCGGTTCCTTCAATTTTAATTTTATTGATAAGTGCTAATCCCGGATAAGTAAATACGCCCACCACAGCATACAAAACTGTGCGTACAACTTTTATATGTTTTAGTCGTTCGGCTAAATTCATTAGGCAGTTAGTTTTGGCAAACAATATTTGGCGAATATAAACAAATTAAACATTCTGTTAAAAATGAAAAAATCATTCCAAAACTTATGTAACTTTCTATGACCAGCATCTTTATAATTCAACATATTTATTATGAAATATATTTTTGTATTCCTTTTTTTTGCCAGCAGTTTATTGGTTAATGCACAACAAAATGCAGTGCAACAAAAAACCATTACAGTTACCGGTAATGCCGAGTTAGAAATTGTTCCCAACGAAATTGATGTGCAAGTTAACTTACGAGAATACACCAAAAAAAATGGTGAAAAAATAGCTATTGAAACTATCAAAAATAATTTCTTATCGGCTTGTAAAAGCATTGGTTTAACCGATAAAGAAATTAGCGTACAAAGCTATCAGGGATTTGATAGTAATTATTGGTTATACAGAAAAAATAAAAAACAAACTCCCAATATGAATGCCGGAATTAGTTATTGGATACAAGTTAATTCGGCCGCCAAAGTTGAATCTATCATCAATATTTTGGATGATGAAGCAACCGAGAATTTTTTTATTGCCAAAGTTTCGCATAGCAACATCAATGAGTTTAAAAAACAATTGAAAATGCAAGCCATACAAGCCGCCAAAACCAAAGCAATTTATTTGGCCGAAGCTATTAACGAGCATGTTGGCGAAGCGATTACTATTACCGAACCAACCGAAACAGATACTTATCCTCGCCCCTATTATGCTTCGGCAATGTATAAATCGTCCACACCCAATTCTAATGCCGATGCGTTAGTCATAGATTTTAAAAAAATAAAATTGGCTTATACTGTAACAGTTGTTTTTGCATTGAAATAAGTTGCTGATTGATAGAACGACAATTGGCCTTTTCCCCGATTATTACGGCTATTTAGCCTAATTGTTAAAGAACATTATTTATACCCAAAATAATGCGTAACTTTCTATTTTACTGAGTCTATCTACTGAAAAATAATTTAAACAAGAACAATATCTACTCTTTACAATTAATTTTCTTCTTTAATCCTATTAAATACCGTTAATGATTATATTCTAAAAATGTATTCATGGTTACCGGATTTAATAAAAAAATATTAGTGCTTTTTGCCATTCTTGCTATTGCTGTAATTTTAGCAGGTATTGCTACTTATAAAACCCAGCAAAATGTAAAAGACACCGAAGCATGGGTAACCCATACCGATAAAGTTATTGCTGAAACCAAAGAAGCAACAACAAGATTAAAAGATATTGTTTTAGCTGCAAGAGGCTTTGTAATTACAGGCGATTCTTTATTTCTTAAATCATTAGATACAACTAAAGCCATTCTTCATACACACCTTCAAAATTTAAATTATCTTACTGCAGGTAATTCAACGCAAAAAGCAAAAATAGATTCACTAAAAAAGTTAATTATTTTTCGCAGTAACTTTTCGGATAGCGTTATTCAACTAAGAAAAGAAAAAGGATTTGCCATTGCTAAAAAGAAATTTTCTACCATTAATGGAGAACATTATTTAGAAGATATTATGCAACTGCATAACGAAATTATTACTACAGAAAATAACTTATTAAAAACCAGAGAACTCACTAATACTAAAAACTACCAACATTTTCTTCTATCGTTTTACTTATTATTTGCTGGAACATTAATATTATTAGCCATTACAATTTTTATTGTGTGGCAAAATAATTTGATGAGAAATAAAATTGAATTATCATTAATAGAGTACAAATCCTTTTTCAATAACAATAGCGATTTATGTTTAATTACCAATAAAAATGGATATTTTGAAACTGCTAATCCACAATTTGAAGCCACTTTAGGCTATACGCAAAAGGAAATTACAACAACTCCTTTGGTAAAATTTTTACACCCTGATGATGTTGCCGCTACAATGGAACGATATAAAGAACATATATATAGCTCTAACTTTAATTATGAACAAAGATTTATAAACCGATATAGAAAAAAAGATGGAAGTTATATATGGTTGGAATGGCACTCACTACCCAACCTTAGCAGCGAAAAAATATACTCAATTGCAAGAGATATTACTGAAAGAAAACAAACAGAAGAAATTTTACAAAATACCCTAAAAGATTTGGCGAATTATAAATATGCTTTAAACGAATCGTCTATTATAGTTATTACCAATACTCATGGAAACATTGAGCATGTAAATGATAATTTTTGCAAAATTTCCAAATTCAGCAGAGAAGAATTAATTGGGCAAAACATGCGAATTGTTAATTCGGGCTATCATCCCAAAGAATTTTTTACCAGCTTATGGAATAGCATTTCAAAAGGCGAGATATGGAAAGGAGAAATCAGAGATTGTGCAAAAGATAAATCTATTTTTTGGATATATACCGTTATTGTGCCTTTACAAGATGATAAGAATATCACGCAACAATATTTAGCAATTATGATAAACTTTACCGCCCGAAAAGAAGCGGAATTTCAGTTAGATTATTTGAATAAAGAATTACAAGCTTTTACTTATTCTGTATCGCACGATTTGCGAGCACCGTTAAGAGGCATTACCGGTTTTACTTCCATATTGGAAGAAGAATATGCCGCCAAATTAGATGATGAAGCCAAACGCATTACCCAGGTTATTAAAAACAATGCAACAAGAATGGGAATTTTAATAGACGATTTACTTGCGTTCTCTCGTCTTGGCAGGCAACCGGTAAGTAAAAGAATTTTTTCTACAAATACCTTAGTGAAAGAAATTATTGAAGAACAAACCAGTGAAAAAACCCACCACAGTATTGAATGGCAAATACAAACCTTACCAGAAAGTTTTGGCGATATTAGTTTAATGCGGCAAGTATGGATTAACCTTATATCAAATGCAATAAAATATTCGAGCCATAACAACCATCCTATCATTGAAATAGGAAGCTTTAGGCAAAATAATAAATGGGTATTTTTTATACGAGATAATGGCGTTGGCTTTGATGATAAGTATAAAGAAAAATTATTTAAAGTATTTCAACGCTTACACGCCGCTAATGAGTTTGAAGGAACCGGCATTGGGTTGGCCAATGTTGCAAAAATTATTACAAAACATGGCGGAGAAGTATGGGCAGAGGGAGCAATAAATAAAGGTGCTACTTTCTATTTTACTATACCGGATAACCAAAACCAAATAATATGACTACTGCAAATTTAATTGATGTGTTGTTGGTAGAAGATAATAATGATGATGCTGAATTAACTATTAGAGAATTAAAGAAATATCATCTTGCCAATAATTTGCATCATGCAAAAGATGGTGAAGAAGCATTGAAATTTATTTTTGATAATAAAGATGCCGATGGCAATTATTTAGTAAAAATGCCTAAACTAATATTACTCGATATTAAAATGCCGAAACTAAATGGGATTGAATTGTTAGAAAAATTGAAGCAAGATGACCGCACCAAATTAATACCGGTGGTAATTCTTACCTCTTCCAACGAAGATCCCGATATTAAAAAATGTTACGAGTTGGGTGCCAACAGCTACATTGTAAAACCGGTACATTTTTCCGGCTTTGCCGAATCAATTAAAAACATTGGCTTATACTGGATATTATTAAATCAATCACCTATTTAACCGAACCAATATGGAAACAACTATAAAAATATTATTACTCGAGGATAATGCAACCGATGCAGATATTGTTGAAATGCTCTTAAAAAAAGAGATGAAGAAATGCGAAATAAAATGCATTATGCACCAACACGAGTATATAGAAGAATTAAACAATTTTAAACCCGATATTATTTTAGCCGATTATGCTTTACCACAGTTTACTGCAATAGAAGCATTAGAAATATTGCATAGAAATAAAATAACCATACCGCTAATAGTTATTTCGGGCGTTATTTCGGAAGATTTTGCTTTGTATATTACAAAACTGGGTGCTGCCGACTATATTTTAAAAGATAGAATAATTAGACTGCCCGCCGCTATTCAATCGGCATTAGATAAACAACATTTAGAAAACGATAAAATTAAAGCACAAGAAAATTTATTACAAAGCGAAACAAAATATAGACATCTTTTTGAACGAAATTTAGCCGGCATTTATCAGGCAAACACCAAAGGAGAAATACTTACCTGTAACGATGCATTTATTGCTTTACTTGGATTTCCGTCTTTAAAACAATTAAAAGAGGAAAACATTAACTTATTTGCATTTACCAATAAAAACAGTACCGAATTTTTAGGGCAACTATTTAAAAATAAAAGTTTAAATAATCTGGAAATAGAGCTCATAAATAAAAGAGGAGAAATAGTATATGCCATTGAAAATTGCACTTTACAATATGATTCTACTAACGATGAACCAATGATTGAAGGCATTATATTAGATATTACCGAACGCAAAAAGAATGATACCGAAATAGAAAAATCGTATGCAGCAATACGAAAATTAACCAAGCACCTTCAAAATATGCGAGAAGAAGAACGCACTACTATTTCGAAGGAAATACACGATGAAATTGGGGAAGCACTAACCATAATAAAATCGCATATAACCTGGCTGCAAAAAAATTTAACCACGCAAAATGATGAAGTGATACATAGAATTGGTAAAGTACACAGCTTAGTTAATAGTGCCATACTATCGGTTAAACAAATTACCGCTAAGCTTCATCCGGGCATTTTAGATCATCAAAGTATTATTGCTGCAATAGACTGGCAAATAAAAGAATTTGAAAAATTTTCCAACATTCATACCAACTTTAAAGTTTCCGAAACAGTTAATATTGACTTATCTCAAAAAATTAAAAACATTCTATTTAGAATTTTGGAAGAATCGCTCACTACTGTTGTTAGTCGTTTATATGCAAAAACTGTCAACATTGCATTAGAAATTACACCCGATAAAATTTTTTTAGAAATACAAGATGATGGCATAGGATTTATAGAAAGCGATGTACCCAAAGAAGTAACATTAAGCATATTAGATATGAAAGAAATGATTACCGCCATTGGTGGGCAATTTTTAATTTCCGGAAAAGCGGGTAAAGGAACCATTATAGAAATAACCATTTCAACAACCAACCAACTAATGAACGAAAATTAATTTAATTAAAGAAAGCTTCATAAATAACTTATAAAAATTAAACTCAGTTACAGAATAAATTGCAATAAAGTAAGCTGCTATCTTACATTTGCATCCTTAATTATAGTGCATGCAACTGAATACGGTAATTTTTGATATGGATGGTTTATTAATTGATAGTGAACCTTTATGGCAAGAAGCAGCTACAGAAGTTTTTAAAAATTATGGCATTAACTTAACCGAGCAGCAAATGAATACTACCACCGGATTAAGAACACAAGAGTATGTACAATGGTGGTTTGGGTATTATGGTATTGGCAATGAAGAATTAGCAAAAGCCGAAAAAAAAATAGTGCAATATGTTGTAAATAATATTGAACGAAAAGGAAAAATAATGCCCGGTGTACAATATATTTTCGATTTTTTTAAAAAGAAAAAATTTAAAATAGGCATTGCCTCTTCCTCGCCAAGAGAGTTAATAGATATTATTATAGATTTAATTGAAGTAAGAAGATATATACATGCCATTGCATCGGCCGAAAAATTGGCTTATGGCAAACCACATCCGCAAGTTTTTATAGATTGTGCCGAAAAGCTGGGCAGCAATGCATTTGAATGTATTTGTTTTGAAGATAGTTTTAACGGAACAATTGCCGCTAAAGCCGCAAGAATGAAATGTGTAGTGGTACCACACCATGCACAAATGAAAGATGAACGATGGGCAATTGCCGATTTAAAGTTATCGTCTCTTCAAAATTTTGGCGAGCTGCACTTTAATTTAATTAATGGATAACAACTTTCAATAATTATAATTGATTTGAAGTTCCATTTTGAATAGTAATTTTTAAGGTACAACCTTCTCCCGGCAAAGAAATAATTTCCATGTTGCCATTATAAAATTCAACCCTGCTTTTAATATTTTTCAATCCAATGCCATTTTTCTTTTCTGTCATATCAAACCCTACCCCATCGTCGGTAATAGTTAAAAAAATCATTCCATCGTTTTCGCTTAACTCAATGGTTACATTGTTTGCTTTAGCATATTTATGAATGTTATTTAATTGCTCTTGTACAATTCGGTAAAGCATTAATTCTTTTTTAGCATCTATTTTGTTTTGTTCATCTATCTCATACACTAATTGTACTTTTACATCATCGCCAATAGACATTCTGGAAATAAGCGTATTTAATGCATTTCGCAATCCAAAGTCGGCTAAAGAAGGTGG
>JAKAJX010000066.1 GCA_021824855.1 Bacteroidota bacterium
GGGTTTTAATTTAAACACACCCATTTTTTTAAACTGAAAACTAACACTTCCGCTGTTTCCCATAGCACCGCCACCTTTATTAAAATGGCTTTTAACATTCGCTACTGTTCTAACGTGGTTATCGGTTGCAGCTTCCACCAATAAAGCAACACCATGAGGTGCATAACCTTCGTACATTATTTCTTCGTAATTGGTGGTGTCTTTTCCCATGGCTCTTTTAATAGCCGCTTCTACTCTGTCTTTCGGCATACCCACACTCTTTGCATTCTGAAAACATCTGCGTAATGCAGGATTGGTAGCAACATCGGGTCCACCGGCTTTTACAGCAATTACAATTTCTTTTCCAATACGTGTAAATTGTTTAGCCATTCTGTCCCAACGGGCAAACATGGTAGCTTTTCTAACTTCAAAAATCCTTCCCATTCTATATAAAGTTTAAAATAAGTGGTTAATAATTTTTATTAAACAAGCATCGGTATGATATGGGCACTTCGTTGCATTGCACACCGGTACTTTTGGTACAAGAGGCAGCAAATTTAGCAGATTGCCCGCTACCAACAAAAAACCTCGCAAAGCGAGGTTTAAAATTTATTCAAAATCGGATGCATGTGGTACTATCTCTGAAGGTGAGCGAAGTTTACTGTTTTTTCTTCCATAAATAAAATATACTATCAATCCCACAGCCATCCAGCTAAAAGCAACTTTTAGTGTGGTTTGATCCAAACCCACAATCATGGCAGTACAAACTATTATACCTAAAATAGGTACAAGTGGTACTAATGGTGTTTTAAATGCCCTTGGTGTTTTTGGATCCGATATTCGCAGCATCCAAACACCACCACTAACCAATATAAATGCAAACAAGGTTCCGAAAGAAGTTAAATCACCGGCAACACTTGCGGGTACAAAAGCAGCAAACAATCCAACAAAAACAAATAAAACCATATTTGCTTTATAGGGAGTTCTGAATTTAGGATGCAAGTCGGAAAAGGCTTTTGGTAATAAACCATCATTACTCATGGTATAAAACACACGGCTTTGTCCCATTAGCATTACTAATATCACTGAAGAGAATCCTGCTAAAATCGCAATTGTAACAGCTGTTGCCAACCAACTATATCCAATCATATACGTATTAATTGCATAAGCAACAGAAGCTTCTTTACCCGCTGTAGCAAACTCTTTCCAGTTAGCAACACCTGTAAGAACATAAGAAAATAATATATATAGAATAGTACAAACGACCAACGATCCCAAAATGCCGATAGGCATATCGCGTTTAGGGTTTTTGGCTTCCTGTGCTGCAGTACTTACAGCATCAAAACCAATGAAAGCAAAGAACACGATACCTGCGCCTCCCAATACACCGCCCCAACCATGCCTGTTCCATCCATCATGTCCTGGTGTGCCGGTTGGAATAACGTATGGATGATGATTAGCAGGGTTTATAAATTGCCAGCCAACAGCAATAAATATTAATACGATTGATACTTTAATAAAAACAATAACAGAATTTACGATTGCGCTTTCTTCTGTTCCTTTAATAAGTAATAAAGTGATCATCAACAAAATACCTAATGCAGGCAGGTTCATAATACCATGACTAACCTGAACCAATGATGCTGCAGCAGCCGGTAAACTTTTGAATTGTTCATCACTTAATATGATAGCTCCTTCTTTAACAGATTTTGTAAACTGTGGAAACAATGCGGTTAGTTGCTGCACTGCATCTCCACTAACCTTATTCAATGTTTCGAAAGGTGAGTGACACCACTCATAAGGTATTCGCCAGCCTAATAAATTATTCAGGTATTCGCTCCAAGCAATACTTACAGTAGCCGCACCCAAAGCATATTCCATGATCAAAGCCCAACCTATGATCCATGCAACTATTTCACCCATGGTTACATAACTATATGCATAAGCACTTCCGGCTATAGGGATCATTGATGCAAATTCGGCATAACATAATCCGGCAAAAGCACAACCAATTGCAGCAACAATAAATGATATTGTTACTGCGGGTCCTGCCGCCTCGGATGCTGCTGAGGCTGTACGGACAAACAGACCGGCACCAATAATAGCACCAACGCCCAATGCCACCAGACTTGGTGCACCTAATGTACGCTTCAATCCTTTTTCCGAATTTTCTGCTTGAGCAAGCATGCCTGTTAAAGATTTTTTTCTGAATACACTCATAATAGGTTAATTAAGGTTTTCAAATTTCGATTTGCCAAAATAATCATTTAATTGTTTGGAAAATAAAAATTTATAAAATCGGCTTTTACTTATTTATTTATATTGCCGTTCTAATTATTGCTGCATGAATAAAAACCGACTTACTTTCTACATTTTAATAGCCATGGTATTGGGGGTTATTGCCGGATATATTGTTCATCAAACAGCTACTCCCAATGTTTTACAATTATTTGCTCAAAATATTAAATTGCTCGGAACAATTTTTATTCGGTTGGTAAAAACAATTATTGCACCACTTGTTTTTTCAACCTTAGTAGTAGGCATAGCAAAATTGGGTAATTTAAAAACGGTGGGTAGAGTAGGTGGTAAAGCCATGTTATGGTTTATCTCTGCTTCTATAACCAGTTTGCTATTGGGAATGTTGTTGGTAAACTATTTTAAACCGGGTTCTTACATTGATTTGGCACAAGCCGATAATGCAGGATTACGAGATTTAATGGGAAAAACAACCGAGTTTTCTTTACAAAAATTTGTTGAGCATGTGGTGCCTTCCAGTGCTATTGATTCTATGGCTACCAACGAAATTTTGCAAATAGTAGTTTTTTCTATTTTTTTTGGTATTGCAACAGCTTCATTGGGAGAAGCCGCCCAACCTGTTATTAGAACATTAGATGCTTTATCGAAAATTATTTTAAAAATTGTAAACTATGTAATGAATTTTGCACCCTTTGGCGTATTTGGTACGTTAGCTGCGGTAGTGGCAGAAAAGGGCTTGGGCATTTTTACCTTTTACATAATTTACTTTGCTTATTTTGTTTTGGGTATTTTATTATTATGGATAGTACTTTCATTAGCCGGATGGATTATTTTAAAATCTAGAATGAAAGAATTATTTCAGCGAATAGGTAACCCCTTATTAATTGCCATTAGTACAACCAGTAGTGAAGCTGTTTTTCCAAAATTAACCGATGAATTAGAAAAATTTGGTTGTAAAAGTGAAATTGTTTCATTTATTCTTCCATTAGGATATTCATTTAATTTAGATGGAAGTATGATGTATATGACTTTTGCAAGTTTAGCCATAGCACAAGCCTATGGAATATCTATGCCAATTGGTACACAATTAACTATGTTATTAGTACTTATGCTTACCAGTAAAGGAATTGCCGGTGTTCCAAGAGCCTCTTTAATTGTTGTTTTAGCTACTTGTGCCATGTTTAAAATTCCGCCCGAAGGTGTGGCTTTAATTTTACCTATCGATCATTTTTGCGATATGCTCAGAACCGGTACTAATGTGTTAGGTAATGCCTTAGCTACCAGTGCAGTTAGTAAATGGGAAGGTGCTTTAAAAAAAAATACTCAACTTAGCAGCTAATTATGATACTATCAACCTTACTTGCATTTCAATGGCACGAACTTTTGCAGCCTCAATTTTATATAGATAATGGCGGCTTATGGTTACTTCTATTTATTGTTTTTGCAGAAACAGGATTATTTGTAGGATTTTTTTTACCGGGCGATAGTTTATTATTTGTTGCAGGAATTTTTAGTAATAAATTGGCAGCTTACTTATTTGATACAGGAAGTGATATTCTTAATTTGTTAATGATAATTGCCTTAGTTTCTGCCGCCGGAATTTTAGGCAATATTGCCGGATACGTTTTTGGCAATAAAGTAGGGCATAGAATGTATCAGTGGAAAGATAACTTATTGTTTAAGCAACATTATTTACATCAGGCACATGATTTTTATGAAAAGCATGGTGGAAGTGCCATTGTATTTGCTCGGTTTTTACCTATTGTACGCACATTTGCCCCTATTGTTGCCGGTATTGTTGCTATGGATAAAAAGAAATTTCACTTTTTTAATTGGATGGGATGTGTAGCTTGGGCAACAACCATGCTGGCTTCGGGGCATTATTTAGATAAATTTTTTGTTGATAATTTTAATTTCGATTTAAAAAAGCATTTAGAAATAATTGTGTTGGGTATAGTTTTAATAACTACTGCTCCTGTTATTATTAAACTTATTCTTGGGAAAAAGAAAAATACCCCCAATTAGTGTCTAACTTTTTGGGGGCAGTGCATTAAATCGGTTTTTTATAAAAGAGTATGTAGTTTATTTAAACCAAACAAGCATTTTTTACAATCTTACATTCATTACTGCAAATGCTCCATAATTTATATCCTCCCGAAATATTATATACTTGCTCAAATCCGCTTTGTTTTAAAATTCTTTGAGCCAAATATCCTCTTAAACCTACTTGGCAATAAATATAAATATTTTTATCTTTTGGAATTTCGTACAAACGATCTCTTAAATCATCTACAGAAATATTAATAGAGCCTGAAATATGTCCTTGATAAAATTCTTTTACCGAACGTACATCAATTAAAATATCGTCCGGACCTAATTTTCCTACTTTATCCCATGCTACAACGTTAAGCCGTTTATGTAAAATATTTTCTGCAACAAATCCGGCCATATTTACCGGGTCTTTTGCCGATGAATAAGGTGGTGCATAGGC
>JAKAJX010000074.1 GCA_021824855.1 Bacteroidota bacterium
ATTTACTCACTGCATCAAATCCCTCAATATCTAATGTTGGATTACTCTCTGCAAAACCCAATTGTTGTGCTAATAATAAAGCATCTTTAAAGGCCAAATTTTCTTCTACTATTTTAGTAAGAATAAAGTTAGTTGATCCGTTTACAATAGCTTTTATCGAATGCAGTAAATCATTATCATAATATTCTTCTAAATTTCTAATCACCGGAATGGAAGCACAGGCTGCACTCTCGCACAAAAATGATTGTTTTGTTTCTAATTGTAATTGCAATATTTCGGGCAAATGTTCTGCAATCATTTTTTTGCTGGCACTTACAACAGCTTTACCCTGACGAAGTGCTGTTGATACTATTTCAAAAGCCGCATTCGAATCGTCAATCACTTCAACAATTACATTAATTTCTTTATCGAATAATAAATCGTTTTTGTTGGTTGTAAATAAAGAGGCAGGAGCATTGCGTTGCTTGTTTTCATTTTTAATGCATATTTTTTTAATCTCTGCTTTTAAAGAAGAAGTTTGATGCAATACTTTATACAACCCCTCGCCTACTACACCAAATCCAAATAATCCGATAGTTAATGATTGATGTGTTTCCATAATAATTTCTCTAAATTTTTATTTTATAAATTAGTTTTAGTCTTACCACACACAATCAATACAACTTAAGATGCTGCTTTAAATTATTAAGGAGAAAATAAAAAAAGCTCATCTGCTGTTTTGCCAGATGAGCCTGAAATATGTAGATACTACGATCATTTTAAAATCAAATCTCACTCTGACTTATCTCTTCTCGCTTAAACACGAGATGGAGTTTGCACCTTCTGTTAAATGAGTAGTTTAACAGGGTTGCAAAGGCTTCATTGGGCCAATTCCCTCTGCCTTTCTTGATAAGTGTTGTTGAAAGAACTGCTGCAAAAGTATAAGTGCAAAGACCAATTCACCAAATATTTTTTTCTTCAGAATAATAATATAAAATATATTTTTAATGTAAAAAATGATTTTTATAGAACTTTTTTACTTACAGCTTGTTCTTATCTTTACTGATATTATATGGCAAAACAAAAGAAAATAGCACCAACTATTGTTACACAAGAAGAACAAATTGAAGTATTTGGTGCAAGAGAACACAATTTAAAAAATATTGACATTGCAATACCTAAAAATAAATTGGTAGTTTTTACCGGCGTAAGTGGCAGCGGCAAATCATCTTTAGCATTCGATACAATATATAATGAAGGTCAGCGCCGTTATATGGAAAGTTTTAGTGCGTATGCAAGGCAATTTATGGGCGATATGGAAAGACCCGATGTTGATAAAATAACAGGACTATCTCCGGTAATATCTATTGAACAAAAAACTACTAATAAAAATCCTCGATCAACCGTTGGAACCGTAACAGAAATATACGATTTTATACGACTTCTTTATGCAAGAATAGGTGAAGCGTACAGCTATCATACCGGAAAAAAAATGGTAAAATTTAGTGAAGAAGAAATTGTTGAAAATGTTTTTCAGAAATACTACAATCAAAAAATTTCGGTATTAGCACCCATTGTGCGAGGACGAAAAGGACATTACCGAGAATTATTTGAAGATATAAGAAAGAAAGGGTTTTTAAAAGTTAGGATTGATGGAGATATCAATGATATTACTCCGAAAATGCAGGTTGACAGATATAAGATTCATGATATTGAAGTGGTAATTGATAGACTTTCTGTAAATAACGATATGCGTTTACGTTTATCGCAGAGTATTCAGCAAAGCCTAAAAATAGGTAAAGATTTGTTGTTTATTTTACTGAATGACACTAATAAAATAGTGCAGTATTCAAAACATTTAATGTGCATTGATACAGGAATAAGTTATGAAGAACCAAATCCCAACTCTTTTTCGTTCAATTCTCCTTATGGCGCTTGTTCAACTTGCAAAGGATTAGGAAATGTGTACACTATCAACATCCATTCTGTATTGCCCGATACAACCAAATCGGTTAATGATGGTGGTATTGCCGCATTAGGAGAAGCAAGAGAGGCCAGTGTTTTTCAGCAAGTGGTAAGCTTTTCTCGAAAACATAAAATTAACTTAAACACGCCCATCAAAGATCTAACAAAACCAGAATTAGATTTACTGTTGTTTGGAGATCAGAATATTAGTCGCACTTTAGAAATGGATTTAGATGATGCAACTATACCACAAACATATACGGGCAGTTATGAAGGAATTATACCCATGCTTAAACGATGGTTTACTTCGCCACAAAGCACAGAAACCTTACGCACATGGGTTGAAAAATACATGCAACTTTCCACCTGCAATACCTGCAATGGAACAAGATTAAAAAAAGAAAGTTTATGGTTTAAGATTGATGAAAAAAATATTGCAGAATTATGTAATTGGAATTTGGATAAATTATTACAATGGCTAAATAAAATAGAAGATCGTTTAACACCCAAACAAAATATTATTGCAAAAGATATTTTAAAAGAAATTAGAGAAAGAATTCAATTTTTATTAGATGTTGGCTTAAACTATCTTTCATTAAATCGCCCTTCTAAAACCCTTAGTGGAGGAGAATCGCAACGTATCAGACTCGCAACACAAATTGGATCTCAGCTACAAGGCATTACTTACATTTTAGATGAGCCAAGCATTGGCTTGCATCAGAGAGATAATCATCGACTAATTGAAGCATTGAAAAATTTAAGAGATATAGGCAATAGCGTATTAGTGGTTGAACACGATAAAGATATTATGCTATCATCAGACTATTTGGTAGATATTGGTCCAAAAGCAGGAAAGCACGGAGGCGAAATTGTTGCAGCAGGTTCTCCAAAAGAAGTATTAGAAAAAAAATCAGATACGGCACAATACCTAAATGGCATTAAAAAAATTGCTGTACCAAAAGAAAGAAGAAAAGGCAATGGTAAATATATAGAACTGACCGGCTGCAATGGAAATAACTTAAGAAATATTAATATACAATTTCCTTTAGGAAAATTAATAGTGGTAAGTGGTGTAAGCGGCAGTGGCAAATCAACACTTATTAACGAAACACTGTATCCATTACTTGCAAAACATTGTTACGATAGCAAAGGCGATGCAATGGAATACAGCAACATTAAGGGTTTGGAGCATATTGATAAAGTAATAGAAATCGATCAATCACCCATTGGCCGTACACCCAGAAGTAATCCTGCAACTTACTGCGGCTTCTTTACCGAAATAAGAACTTTATTTGCTTCCGTTCCCGAAGCAAAAATTCGTGGTTATAATGCCGGCCGTTTTTCTTTTAACGTAAAAACAGGCAGATGCGATGTTTGCGAAGGTGGAGGCATGCGTGTTATTGAAATGAACTTTTTACCCGATGTGTATGTGCATTGTGAGAAGTGCAATGGAAAAAGATATAATAGAGAAACATTAGAAATTCGATACAAAGGAAAATCTATTAGCGATGTATTAAACATGAATGTTGATGAAGCCTGCGAATTTTTTAATGCAGTACCTTGGTTATATAGAAAAATAAAAGTGCTGCAAGATGTTGGTTTAGGATATATTACTTTAGGCCAATCGGCTGTAACCCTTAGCGGTGGTGAGGCTCAGCGTGTGAAACTATCTACTGAATTGGGAAAAAAAGATACCGGAAAAACATTTTATATTTTAGATGAACCAACAACAGGTTTACATTTTCAGGATATACAATTATTAATGGATGTTGTAAATAAATTAGTTGATAGAGGAAATACCGTATTAATTATTGAACATAATTTAGATGTAATAAAAATGGCAGATCATATAATTGATTTAGGTCCTGAAGGTGGAGATGGCGGTGGACAAATATTATTTGAAGGCACACCGGAAGAAATGATAAAAAATAAAAAAAGTTTTACTGCAAAATTTTTAAAAGAAGAATTGGTTTAATAACAGAATGATACAAAAATTGCAATAATGCTTAACTATTATTCATCTCAATTAAGGCTTTATCATTTCAATATGTTCAATATCGTCTTCTAAATACATACCACCGGTTTGCTCAAAACCCAACGATTCGTAAAATTTTTTTAAATACAATTGTGCTCCAATTTTTATAGGTCCTTTTCCAAATAATTCATAACATTTTTCAATAGATACTTCCATTAATTCTCTACCAATGCCGCTACCACGATATAAAGGCGAGGTAACCACTCTGCCAATACTCATTTGTTCGTACACTTTCCCGGGAGCAATTAATCGGGTACTTGCTGCTAATGCAGCATCATTCCAACCCATTAAATGATAACTAAATTGATCTTTATTATCCATATCTAAAAAAACACAATTCTGCTCTACCACAAACACTTCACTTCGTAATCTTAACACAGCATACAATTCAAATGGGGTAATATCTTTAAATGTTTTAATAACCCAATTTAGGTTAACTTTTTTCATATCAGTTTATACTTTTCTTGGCAAATCTATTATCAAAGCAGCATATTCATTGCAATACGATATTTATTTTGCAATTTTGCCGCCAATTTAGTACAAGGTTATAGGGTGGGTATGGAAACAACAAATTATTCATACCTATTCAACTACAAAAAAAATATCATGCAAAAAAAAGTTGCAATTATTGGTGCAGGTCCGGCAGGTTTAACAGCCGCTTACTTATTAGCAAAAGCTAATGTAGCAGCGGTGGTATTTGAAAAAGATGCTCAATATGTTGG
>JAKAJX010000295.1 GCA_021824855.1 Bacteroidota bacterium
AGAATAGTTGCTTCCAACGTTGCCAACCAATTAACAGGCATGTCTTTTATTTTACTCGCCTTTGAATGTAAACCTTGTAATTGTTTTTTGCTTAAACTGCCCCGCTCCTCATATTGATGCATTAAGCTAAGAATAAATAATGCATCGCTGTTATATTGATAGCAAGCATCTAATATTTTAGAAATAACATCTACCCGATTCTTTTTTTTATCCATTGCTCCGCAAATTATGTAGGAATTAATTGCGAAAGAGTTTTTTGCAGGAAGAAGAGAAAATTATTTTTGCTCATAATAAGGAATATCATCTCGGGAAATTGCCGTTTTTTGTTGCCAAAATGCAGGTGTAACAATATGGCCATCTTCTGTTTGTAACATTCGTCCATAAATTGCATTAATAGTATTAAAGTTATAATCGGTTACACCAATAATATATTTTTCGGCTGCAGGCGGTAATGGTAGTGGGGCAACTTCACCCTCGGCCAAAGGCTTTGCAGGAGCGGCTTTTGGTGGCGGTGCTACTGCAACAACTACTTCGTATTTATTAAACGCTAATAATTTTTTTAAAAAATCTGTTCTTTCTGCAGATACATTTTTTTCAACAATGGCACATCTAACACCATTTAATTCTTCTACCGTATGATTTTGATTGATTGCCATAACAAGTTATAAGTTGTAAGTATTAAGTAATAAGTTAGAAGCCGCTGCTTAGTGAGAAAATATATTCGTAAATAAAACTGAATAATCCGGTTAGCACAACACCGGCAACACAAATTATCATGGCAATTTTTGGCAACAAAGGAATAGATAATTTTTCAATCGGTGTTTCGTTTGCATCCATGAAAATTGCTTTCACCACACGTAAATAATAGTAGAAAGAAATAATTAAGTTTAATGCAGCGATGATGATCCAAATAATTAATCCTTTGCTTCCGGCAATACCGGTTCCTGCCATCAACAAAAAATATTTACCAAAAAATCCGGCGGTTGGCGGAACACCGGCCAATGAAAATAAAGCGATGGTGATTACCCAACTTAAAAAAGGATTTGTTGTATATAAGGCTTTATAATCATCAATTGTTTCTTTACCGGTAACTGCGCTAATAAAAGAAATAACAGCAAATGCCGCAAGATTTGAAAAAACATAAATTAAAATAAAATAAATAACCGAAGCCGTTCCTGCTTGCGAACTTCCTGATATACCAATTAAAATAAAACCAACTTGTGCAATGGAAGAAAAAGCAAGAAACCGTTTTAGATTATTTTGACGAATAGCAAATAAATTGCCAACAATAATTGTTACTACCGAAAGAATAAACAACATATTGTACCATGTTGCTGCCAATGGTTTGAATGCACCATATAAAACCGAAACAAATACAAACAACACAGCTCCTTTTGAAATTACGGAGAGATAAGATGTTACTGCAACAGGTGCACCTTCGTACACATCGGCAGTCCATAAGTGAAAAGGAACAACAGAAATTTTAAATGCAAATCCTGCAAATAATAATATAAATGCCAATAGCTGAATGGGTGTTCCGGTAAGGGTTTGAGGCAATTCGGAAAAGAATAATGTTCCGGTTGTACCATACATCAACGAAATACCAAATAATAATAAACCGGAAGAAAATGCCGATGAAATAATTAATTTAAAAGCTGCTTCAGATGATTGTTTTTTATCTAAATTGAAATTAACTACTGCGGCCAATGGAATGGTTGACATTTCGAGACCGATATAAAATAGTAATAAGTTTCCGCTCGATATCATTAAAAACATTCCCAATAAAGTAGAGAGTAATAACATGTAAAACTCTGCAACATGTTTATGGTTTTGTAACCACGAATAAGATGACAACGAAATAATGAATACGCCCAGACTTAATATTCCTTTTTCAAAAGAAATCAGATTATTTGTTTTAAACATATCATTAAACAAAACACCTTCCTGATTTCCAATAAAACTAAACACAACATTCAACAGCAATAAAATATTAATAAGCTTTAAAAGGCTTTCATTTTTCCAATCTTTGCTTCCAACTTTAATAAACAGCAAAATAAAAATGATAACCGTAATTACCAGTTCTTGTTTCATCAATATCAAAAAATCATTCAACATACATTGTTTTTATAATTGAATATTCAATTCCAATAATCTAACTACTTTATTTAAGAATCATCAATACTTTATTCATAATAGTATTTGTTCCCGAACCAATTAAATCGTTTAACCAAAATGGTGCAATACCAATAACAACAATGGCAATGATTAATAATGCCGCAGCAAATTTTTCATTCCATCTTGCATCGGTTAATTGATTGTATTGTTCATTTGTAATGGGCCCCATTATTGCTTTTCCTGCAGCTCTTAAAATATATACTGCCGTAACTACAATAGAGGCACAAGCTAAAATGGTAGCCACGCGATACATGGTATCGGCATTTTGCCAAGAGCCCATAAATACCGTCATTTCTGCAACAAATCCGCTAAAGCCCGGTAATCCTAAAGAGGTTAAACCGGCAATCATAAATACAGTTGAAATAAAAGGCATTACTTTTAACATGCCTCCTAATTGATCTACCATTCTTGTATGTGCTCTGCTGTATATCATTCCAATGGCAGCGAAGAAAAGGGCAGTCATTAATCCGTGCGATACCATTTGCATTACGGCACCATTAATAGATGTTCTTGTTAGCATGCCTATTCCAAACAAAACAAAACCGGTATGACTAACAGATGAATATGCGTTGATATATTTTAAATCTTTCTGCATCATGGTAGCGAATGCACCATAAATAATTCCGATAGTAGATAATAAAAGAATGATCCATTGGTATTCGTGTGCAGCATCGGGCATTAAATAAGTTGCCACACGTAAACATCCGTAACCACCTAATTTCATTGATATTCCGGCCAAAAACATAGATGCTGCCGTTGGTGCTGAAGAATGCCCATCGGGCACCCAAGTATGAAATGGAAATAATGCTGTAAAAATTCCGAAACCAATAAATAAAAATGGAAAAAATATTTTTTGCGTTAATAAAGGAATATTGGCTTGTGCAATAGTTAATAAATCGAATGATTGATTATTGGAAAATGTGTAATAATACACACCGGCAAGACCAACAAAAATTAATGCAGAACCGCCCATTAACATTAATGCCAACTTCATGGCACTGTATTCTTTTTTACCACTACCCCAAATACCAATTAATAAAAATTTAGGAATTACGGCAACTTCTAAAAAGAAGAACATGGTAAATAAATCGAGCGAGATAAAAAATCCATACGCACCTAAGCTTAAGAAAATTAATAAAAAGAAAAATTCTTTACTTAATGTTTCTTGTGCCCACGATACCAACACACCTGCAACAACCACCAAAGAAGTTAATAAAATCATGGCTACAGAAATACCATCAACACCAACATGATAATGAATATTTAAACTATCGAACCAATTATAATCGTATTGAAATAACATTGCGGCAGTGTTGTTGGTTCTTTCTTTCAGGTATTGAAATAACAGATTAAATACCAAAGCCAATTGCAATAACGAACCCGCCAATGCAACTGTACGCACTTGTTTTAATCCTTTTACAAACAATATTATTATTGCTGTTATTAAAGGTAAGATGATAAGAAACGATAAATTCATTTTATGAGTTATAAGTTATGGGTTATGAATTATGAGCTTGTTTTGAAGTAAGAATTGCACTTCTCAGCATTTTTAATAATCCATTTCCTTCGTTAAATAATTTTTCAAATTTTTCTACAGTTAAATAATTTGTTGCTTTTAATAATTCAAGCCAATAAATTGTTTCGTCACATTCTTTCTGAGCTATTGCCAACTTATGAATAAAATCAGCTTTGCTTTCTGCATTTTGAGCTTCTCTTATTATAGCACCTACTGCCGTTCCACTTCTCAAAAGCTGTTTGCTCATCACATACTCTTTCTTGTCTTCAGCCAGATATTTATAAATATTGATGACAGAAATTGCAAACTCAAAACTCTTATCTACCAATATTCCTTTTTTCATAGCCATAAAGTTTTTAACCCATAACTCATCATTTATAATTCATCACTCTTGTTACTTCCACACATAAATAAACAACACAGCCAATGCAACTATTCCACCAAAAAAATACAACGCATAGTTCTGCACTTTACCCGATTGCACTCCTTTAATTAATTCAGAAATTTTTGCAGTAATGGCTGCCAATAAATTCATAAAACCATCTACTATATTTTTATCAATCCATGCTGCCGGTCTTCCAATTAAATTAAAAATTATTTTTTTGGTAATGAACAAATACAATTCATCAACATAAAATTTTCTATATGCCGATCTGTACAACCCGCCGAAAGTATTTGCAATAGCATCTGGTTTTGCATTTGCATTTTTATATAAAACAGTGGCTAACAAAATTCCTAACACGCCCAATAAAACAGGAGCAGCAGAGAAAGCATAATTAATATGTGTTTCTAATGCAGCACCATCGGTTGTTACAAAATGTGAGAAAGGAATAAAACCTGCAACGGCAGCCATAATTCCTAAAATAATTAATGGCAATTTCATTGACCAAGTTCCTTCTCCATGATGATGATTATGCACATGAGTTTCTTTACTCCAGAAAATTGAATAATATAATC
>JAKAJX010000093.1 GCA_021824855.1 Bacteroidota bacterium
CTTGTGTTCCGCAAACTATTCGAAATCCTTTATTTCATTGGACGCAAATGGAATTGAAAAACCCTTTTGGATTGGATATTTATTTAAATGCCGATACTGCCAATAAAATTTATACGCATTGCAACGAATTACTTACGCTTGATTCTTTTTCAACTCAAAATTTGCTCAAACATTTTAAAGTACAACTTGCTTGTACTACCGATGATCCTGTAGATGATTTATTGCATCATCAACAAATTGCAGACAATCATTCTTACACTACTGTTCTTCCAAGTTTTAGGCCCGATAAGTTGTTTGCTATTGCTAATGCAGAATTATTTATTGCATATATCAGAAAGTTAGAAGCAGTAACTAATACTAACATTATTGATATTGATTCTTTGTTAAACGCATTGAAGAATAGAGTTGAATATTTTAATAACAAAGGTTGCCGTATTGCCGATCATGGATTACTTACAATGCCTCCATCGAGCGAGATAACTAATGAAATTATCACTGAGTTTAAACTATTTATTAGTTCAAATGGGAAAAATACATTTTCGCAGCCTGAAGCTTTTTCGGGTATGATACTAAAAGAACTTTGTAAAATGTATTATGAAAAAGGATGGATACAGCAATTTCATTTAGGAGCATTGCGAAATACCAATACTGCCATGTATGTGCAATTAGGTAACGATAGTGGATTTGATTCAATTGGTGATGATTTTCAAGCAAAAAATATAGCTTCTTTTTTAAACGAATTGGCTACATGTAATCAACTAACTAAAACAATTATTTACAATAGCAACCCTGCCTACAATGAAGTTTTTGCCGCAATGATTGCCAACTTCAACGATGGTTCTATAAAAGGTAAAATTCAGTATGGAGGAGCATGGTGGTTTTTAGATCAGATGGATGGAATAGTTAAACAATTAAATGCATTATCGAATATGGGTATTATAAGCACTTTTGTAGGAATGCTTACCGATAGTAGAAGTTTTCTTTCTTTTTCAAGGCACGAATATTTTAGAAGAATACTGTGTAATATTTTTGGAGCTGAAATGGAAAATGGATTATTGCCCAACGATGAAAAATGGATAGGAAAAATAATACAGAACATTTGTTATTACAATGCTGTTGAATATTTTGACGCAGAAAAAAGGATAGTAATTAATTAAATTTTATTTAAAAAATCGGTTAGTGATTGCTCTTTAGGAAGGTTTAATTTTTTTCGCAACCTGTATCTGCTTAATTCTACACCTTTTACCGAAATATTAATGAGCTGTGCAATTTCTTTAGACGATAAGTTTAATTGTAAATAAGCGCAAACCTTTAAATCGCTATTGGTTAATTCGGGAAATCTGGATTTTAATTTCTTTAAAAAATCGTTATTAATTTCATTAAAGTGCGATGCAAATTGTTCCCAATTCGATTTATTTTTTTCAATGCCATTTACTAATTGTAATGCCACTTTAACATCGTGATTATTTCCGGTTTTTTTATATAATTTTTGTAATTCGTCCCTTACGCGTATAAGTGCATCTTCTCTTTCAATTAAGTGCATATTTGCATCTGCCAATTCTCTTTTCTTTAAAAGAATTTCATTAGCTAACTTTTCGTTTTGCAGTTTAATAATTTCTTTTTCACTTTTTTCTATTTCTAAATTGTGTAAGGCAATTATTTGTTTTTGTTTTTCTTCATACTTCATTCTTTGAATGTGTAAACTTCTTTTCTTCCAAACATTAATTAAATAAATAAATAGAATAAATAAAAAGCAATAAAAAATATAAGCCCAAATAGTTTTATAAAAAGGCGGATTAATAATAAAATTGTAGCTAACCGGTTTAGATTCGTTATCTAAATTATCGTGAGCCTTTACTAAAAATGTATATTTTCCATCGGGTAAATTTGTGTAATCTTTTTCTGTTTTTAGCGACCATTCACTCCAATCTTTGTCATAGCCTTCCAGTTTATAACTATATTCAATATCATTGGTTAAACCATAGGCCGGAGAGCTATACTCAAAATGAAAAGAATTGGCACTTTTTGGAAAATGTAAAATAGTATTTTCTGTTTGCTTATTGTCTTTACTGTTGTTGATAAAACGGTATCCTCCAAAAATAGTACTATCCGATTTGCCGATAATTTTTACCGTACTTAGTAAAACCGATAGATTAATTTTTTTGCTGAGGTATTTACTATAGTTTAAGTGAATAATTCCTTTTTCAGAACCAATAAAAATATTTTGTGTATTATAAGGATACACATTTTCAAACCCCGATAAAATTTGTCCTGTAAGCTCAGGAAAATAAGTAATAGTAAAATTTTTGTACGAGGAGGGTTCTGTAAAATGTACTACGCCAATTTTCTTTTTACTGCAAAACCAAATATTGCCTTGTTCGTCTTCATTCAAATAGCGTAATTCAATAGCTCCAAAAACAGGATATAATGAAGGAGATGGTATAAATTTTTTAGTAGCCGCATCAAATTCATATACTCCCTTTTCTGTTGCAAATAATACCCTGTTTTTAACTTTAAAAACATGATTATTTAAGGAAGAAGGAAGCCCATCTTTATTGGTAAATAATTGTGCTGTATATTTTTTTTGATCGGTAGAAAGTTCTAATTTATAAATTCCCCGATAGGGGTGAGATGCCCACAAAGTATTGTTGTTATCAATAGCTAAAAATCGAAACGATTCGTATGGTCCCTCAAGATTGCCATTGGTAAAGAATTTGCCATTTAAAAAGTTAAGTAATTTTAATCCTGTATAAGTGCCTGCTAATACTGTAGTAGCAGGGAATACCTGCGTGGTAGGAACAAAAATCCACGAAGCTTCGGCACTTAAAGAGAGGGCTTCGGAATTTTGAATAAGATAGGTTCCGGCATTATGCCCCATTAATAATTGCTGATTTACTTCTTGTAGCCTCCATACTTGTCCACTGCTGTTTTTTATTAAACTAAATTCTCCTTTTGAAAAGCTGAGATCTTTATTGTCGAAAGATATGGGACAAACATAAGCTCCATTTGAAGTGCCTATATATAAATTGTTTTTAAAAATGCAGGAAGAAAAACCCGAAAGCTCATCGGTTTTACTTGGTCTAATATATTTAATTGCGTTGTTGTAGGCAATCAAACTAATTCCATTGTTTAGGCCAGCCCAAAGATTATTATCCCTATCTAAAAAAGTACATAATACATTATTATCTTGTAAGCCTTCTAATCGAGAAATTTTTTGAATAACTCGGCCATTAAAATTCATAAATAAACAACCTTCTGAGGTAGTTCCTGCTACAAATTCTTTGGCATTTAATTTTTCAATTTTATAAATGTCTCCATCTTTAATATTGTCTTTTGCATTGGCATATTGGCTTATTTTAAGTATGGAATCTTTTTTAAGTAAATAGAATCCCTTTTTTATGGTAGTAAGTAAAATACTATCGTTTCCTGTTTCAATAACGCCCGAAACTATTTCATTTTCAAGAAGCGAATTATTTAAAAATGGAATCCATTGGTTGTTTTTATAATAAAGTAAGCCATTATTTTTATCCTGAGCAATGATGTGGTGACCGGCGGTTGCAAGAAATTGCCATTGCGATTTGGGAAAAAACACCTCAAAATTGTTATTTTTTAGTTCAAAAATTCTATCGGTAGCTCTAAAAAATATAGCATCTCCATAAATAACTATATCCCATATATCGGCAAATTTGGTTTGAGATTTTGGTAAAAGGTTAATTAACGATTCGTATCGTAAAAAACCGTTCGCATCGGAACTGAAATAACCAATTTCTCCTTGTCCGCCTGCATAAATTCTATTGTTTTTGTCAATTGCTATAGATCGTAAAATAGTTTTATTGGGTAGTGAATGAACTTTCCAAAAGTTGCCATTGAACGAAATTAACCCCTCGTTATTGGCAAAATACAGAATGCCATTTTTATCTTGTTTTATATCCCAAGTTTGGCTACCCCCGTGAAAATCGTTTTTGCTGTAATTAACAATAAGAGGAAGGCCTATCGTATTTTGACCGGATAGTATTTCTAAACATAATAATAGGGGTATTAGTAGAATCAGAAATTTCATAGATTAAATATAGTAATTTATTTATGATGTGGTATTGTAGTAGTACATTTTACGTTTATTAACTATTTTTTAAACTATTTTGATGTGGTATAAATGGGGTTTGTTATTTTAATATAAATTTTTATGATGATAGTTTTGGTTGGTAAAAAAAGATTTTTTATTCACTAACCAAACTCTTGCATATGATAAAATTCTTCCAAAGGATTTTACTTCCTTTCCTATTATTGTTATGCACAACAATAGTATGGGCTCAGAATAAGAAAATTTCGGGCAAAGTAACAGATGAAAAAGGTGCAGCTATTGCTAAAGCATCTGTAGTTGTTGTTGGCACAAAGTTCGGTACAGCTACCGACGAAAATGGTAATTTCAGTTTAACAATTCCAAATTCAGCAAAAAAACTCCTTGTTTCTTCTCTTAATCATGAAACGAAGGAAATTGCTATTACAGGGTTGGCATTACAAATTGTATTGCCAGAGAAATTAGCCAAGTTAGAAGATGTAGTGGTAATTGGGTATGGCACGCAAAAAGTAACGAATGTATCTGGTGCTATATCAACCATAAAATCAGCAGATATAGAAAAATCGAGCCCTGTAAGAATTGAAGAAGCAATTCAGGGTCGTGCTTCCGGTGTTACTGTAATTCAAAGTGGATCACCCGGAGTAAAACCAACTTTTTTTGTGAGAGGTATTCCATCTTTCAGCGGATCCGATCCATTAGTAGTAGTAGATGGTTCTATTCAAACACTCGATGATTTCAACTCTATCAATCCGGCAGATGTAGAAAGTATTAATATTTTAAAAGATGCTGCTTCTACAGCAATTTATGGTGTAAGTGGTGGTAATGGTGTAATTGTAATTACAACCAAATCGGGCAAAAAGAAACAAAAAACTCAATTTACATTATCCACTAGTTATGGTAGCCAACAAATTGCCAAAAAAATTGGCGTTTTAAATGCTACAGAATATGGGGCTATGCTAAATGAAGGAAGTACTACGGCAGGTGGTAATGTTATTTTTCCTAATTTAAGCACTTTAGGTGTTGGAACTAATTGGCAAGATCAAATTTTTCAAACTGCTCCTATTCAATCCCATGCTATTTCAGCAAGTGGCGGAACAGATAAAATGACCTATTTTTTATCGGCAGGATATACCGATCAAGTGGGAATTTTAGGTGGTACTAAATTTCGTAAATCAGATTATTCCAGAGGAAATTTTACTGCAAACTTCGATTTTCAGCTAACCAAAAAATTGAGATTTATTGTAAATGCAACCGAAGTTTTATTAAACTCTAAAGGTGTGCAAGAAGGTAATTGGAATGGAGTAATTGGAGAAGCTTTAAATTTTGACCCTACCGTTCCGGTATATAATAATGTGCCTAATACAATTGGTACGTATGGTTTTAGTTCGTTGATATTACAAGAAGTGCATAATCCTTTAACCGAAATGCAAAATACCTATAATAAAAATACAGGTAATAAGCAATATGGAAAATTTGAATTACAGTATGATGTAATAAAAAATGTAAAATTCACTTCTCGTTTTGGCTATACGAATTATATTGACAATGCAAAATCGTTCTCGCCGTTAATATTTTATGGCTTAAATAATGTGGATAATAGTTTAAATGCCGATGGTTCAACAGTTGTAGGTAAGCATAATTCAGTATCATCTACAAGAAATAATTATTTTAATTATAACTGGGAAAATTTCATGAATTATGATTTTAAACTCAAAGAAGACCATCATTTTCAAACTGTATTAGGTTTTGCTTTGGGTAGAAATGCTCAAAATCATTTAGGCGCTTCAAAACAAGATGTACCTTTTAACTCATGGTCTTATGCAAGTTTACAAGCAGCAACCGGTACAAATACAGCCGCTAACACGCAAGCCAATTCAGGATATTATTGGGAAGCATTTACTAAATCGCTTTCTTATTTTGCAAGAGCAAACTATGATTATAAGAACAAATACTTAGCTTCAATAAGTGTTAGAAGAGATGGTTCTTCCGAATTTACCGATGCCAAAAAATATGGTAATTTTTATGCAGGTTCTTTGGGTTGGGTAGTTTCTAATGAAGATTTTTTCAAATCAAAATTCATCAATTTCTTAAAAGTAAGAGCAAGTTATGGATCGGTGGGTAGTAGTAATGGAGCTTCTTTACAAACTTCTTCTATTATTACCGGTGGTACTTATAATAATGTAGGTAACAGTAATGGTTATTATTTTAATGGTGTATTTTACCCCGGTTCTTCAATCGGTTCACAAATTAACCCCAATCAATTAGGATGGGAAACTGATGCTCAATTAAATGCAGGTTTCGAAATTAATTTTTGGGATAACAGATTTTCTTTAACAGCCGATTATTATCAAAAAAGTGTAAGTAATTTACTTTTTACAGGAACTCAGGCATTATTTGTAGGAACTGTGCCGCCACCATTGGCTAATATTGGTTCTACAAAAACAACAGGGTTAGATGCCACACTTAGCTATAGAGATAAAATTGGTAAAAACTTTTTATTTAATACATCAGTAACTTTTACAAGTTCTAATAGTATAGTTACAGCTACCAATTTTGATAATACTGCAAAAATAACAGGCGGAGGTTATTTCAATGGTCAATCTCAAACTGTAACAGTTTTCGAAAAAGGTCAGTCGCCCGGATATTTTTATGGATATAAAACCGATGGATTATTTCAAAATGCAGCTCAAATTGCCAGTTCACCTAAACAAAACGGTGCACAACCCGGCGATATTAAATATAAAGATATTAATGGAGATGGTGTAATAGATAGCCGCGACCAAACAAGTATCGGCAATCCATTCCCCAAATTTGTAATGGGTTGGAATATTGGGTTTGAATACAAAAACTTCGATTTTGCAGCATTTATTTACGGTTCTTTCGGCAATAGTATTTATAGAGCGTATGAAAGAAATTCGAACTATTCTAATAAATTCAGAAATATATTAGCTCGATGGACAGGACCGGGCACTACCAACAATGCTCAAGATCCTCGATATTCATTTACAGATCCCAATAACAATGCTCGTGTATCAGACAGATATGTAGAAGATGGATCTTTTATTAAAATAAAAAATATACAATTGGGTTATACTTTACCCCAATCAATAACCAAAAATGGGTTTGATAAAATTCGTTTTTATTTCGCCGTAAAGAATGCACTTACCATTACAAAATACAGTGGATTTGACCCCGAAATTTCTGGAGGTATCATGGGCTCCGGAGTTGATTTAGGTACCTATCCACAAGCACGTGTATTTACTTTCGGTTTAGATCTTAAATTCTAACTAATTAAAAGATGATAAAAATGAAAAAATATATAAAAATAACCGGCATATTGGGGCTTATGGTTTTAATTGCTTCATGTAATAAATACCTTAATAAAACTCCACAAGATGCTTATGCAATAACATCTAATGTTTATTTAGCAACACCATCCGATTATCAAACAATGGAGACAAGTGTGTATACTCCTTTGCAATGGTTAAACCAAGTTGTGCCTATTGGCGATATAGCTTCGGATAATGCTGCTGCAGGTGGAGAAAGCGCTTCGGATGTATTAGACTTGCAACAAATTGACGACTATACATTAACACCTGTTAATAGTACATTGGCCAATATTTGGCAATATGCTTATGAAGGGGTTAATCGGGCCAATTATTTAATTCAATATAAAGCTGCTAATCCTGTAGGCCAAACTATCAGCTTTCCAGGCAAAGAAGCAATGTATGGAGAAGTTTATTTTTTAAGAGCTTTTTATTATTTCACACTGGTAAAAATGTATGGCGATATACCACTTTTTACTGATAAACGATTAGATATTTCGGCAACAGGTGCTATTAAAAGATCTCCAAAAGCCGCAGTGTATTTGGCTATAGAAAACGATTTAAATAATGCCATTGCGGTATTGCCTACTTCTCAAATTCAAGCTGGCAGAGCAACAAAATATGCGGCACAAGCTTTATTGGGTAAAGTATTTCTGTATCAGCAAAAATACGATTCGGCTGCAACTGTTTTAAAAAGTGTAATTAATGCAAATGCATTTTCTTTGGTAAATAATTTTGCATCCATCTTTTTGAAAACCGGAGAAAATGGACCAGAATCTGTTTTCGAAATTCAATACTCAAGTGATGGTGCCAATTCTTGGGATGGAGCTGATCCTGCTCAAGGACCAGGCAATTATCAAGTACAACAATGTGGTGTAAGAAATTTAAGTTCTTCTTCTCCATTAATGCCTTATGCTCCGGGTTGGAGTACTAATTTGCCTACACAAAACTTAGCAAATGCTTACAGCGCAGGAGATCAAAGAAAAAGTGCAACTTGCTTTGATATTGCAGCGTATGTGGCAGCAAATCCTACTTGGAATATTACATATCAGGTTGCTCCGTATAAAAATACCGGATTGTATAATCAAAAATACTTGCCCTATATTGGTCAAGGTGCAACAAGTGGTGGAGACCCTAAACTAAATTATCCTAATAATTATCGTACCATTCGTTATTCCGATGTATTATTGATGGCGGCAGAAGCACTTAATAAAAGTACCACACCTAATGACGCTTTGGCACAACAATATTTAAATCAGGTTAGGCGTCGTGCATTTCAAGATGCTAATCATGATATAACCGCTTCAGGTCCTAATTTATATTTAGCCATCATAAATGAACGCAGGTTGGAATTTGCTATGGAAGGCGAACGCTTTTTCGATTTGGTAAGAAGCGGTCAAGCTGCTACAGTTTTAGCACCCAATTTTAAAGTGGGTAAAAATGAAGTATTTCCTATTCCTCAACAAGAAATTCTTGTTTCAGGTTTAACACAAAATCCGGGATATTAGTATTTAATAAAAAACTAAATTTTATGAAACTATTTAAATACATCACCTTTTTTATAGCACTGATAATTGTATTTATCGGTTGTAAAAAAGAAACCTATACTGATACATCTTTTGTATCGAAAGCAGCTTCGGCCGGTAACTTATCTGTAATGTTTAATATTACTCAAGATAATACAGGATTAGTTACCATTACACCCAATGGAACGGGTGTTGTTTATTATGATGTTTACTTTGGCGATACTGCAAAAAATGCTGTTAGTGTTAATGCAGGCTTAAGTGTAAAACATATATACGCCGAAGGAAATTATCAAGTTAAAATAGTAGGGCATGACATTAAAGGCGGTACTACCACTTTTACGCAAGCTTTAGTTGTTTCATTTATTGCTCCTCAAAATTTGGCAGTAAAAGTAGTTACCAATAATTTAACTGTAAATGTTTCTGCATCGGCCCAATATGCAACTTTTTATAAAGTTTTTTATGGCGATTCTAATAATGTAACCCCTATTCCATATACCTCTGTTTTGGCTAATCAAGTTGCAACGCATACTTATGCCAATGCCGGCACTTATGTTGTAAAAGTGGTAGCATTAAGCGGTGGTAGTGCAACAACACAGTTTTTAGATACCATTACTGTTGCCAACCAAATAAATTTACCGGTAACATTCGATGATCCTAATACCAATTATACCATGTCCGATTTTGGTGGAAATAGTTCAAGTTTAGCAGTAGACCCCACTTTAGCATCGAACCATGTTATGAAATCAATTAAAACAGCAGGGGCTCAAACTTGGGCAGGTACTACCATTGGAACAGGTTTAGGATTTGCAGCCCCCATTCCGTTAACAGCTTCTAATACAAAAATGACAGTTCGAGTATATTCGCCTGCTGCCGGGTTAGATATTAAATTGAAAGTAGATAACCATAGTAATCCTAATGCAGGGCTTTCGGTAGAAACAGATGTAAAAACTACGGTTGCCAATCAATGGGAAACACTCACATTCGATTTTACGCATCCTGCAGCCGGAACGCCAGCTTTTAATGCTTCAAATACTTACGATTTGGCATCAATCTTCTTCGATTTTGGCAATGTAGGAACCGGTTCTGTATTTTATTTCGATGATGTACAAATGGCGCCTCCTTCTTTAAAACAAATTAACTTGCCTGTAAACTTTGAAGACCCTACAGTGGATTATACCGTTACAGATTTTGGTGGAAATGCATCTGCTTTAACTGCCGATCCATCGAATGCCGCCAATCATGTAATGAAATCTACAAAAACAGCCGGAGCACAAGTTTGGGCGGGTACAACTATTGGTACTGTAAATGGATTTTTACAAAAAATTCCGCTTACGGCTAATGCATTAAAAATGACGGTTAAGGTATACTCACCTGCTGCCGGATTGGATATTAAACTTAAATTAGATAACCATGCAACACCTAATGCAGGATTATCGGTAGAAACAGATGTAAAAACTACTGTAGCCAATCAGTGGGAAACTTTAACCTTCGATTTTAGTCAGCCTGCTTCCGGAACTCCGGCTTGGAATTCGGCTAATACTTACGATTTAGCGTCTATTTTCTTCGATTTTGGCAATGGAGGAACAGGGTCTGTATTTTATTGGGATGAAATTCATTTCTTATCTCAAATAAATCTTCCTGTAGATTTTAATAATCCGAATATGGATCCTACGGTAACCGATTTTGGTAGCAATAGTTCTTCGTTAGTAGCAGATCCTGCAGGTAGTGGAAGTATTGTTACTAAAACCGTTAAACCCGCTGGTGCTCAAACCTGGGCAGGTACAACAATAGGAACTCCTGTTGGTTTTGCATCCGCTATACCATTTAGTGCAAGCAGAACAAAAATGACGGTTCAAGTATATTCACCTGCTGCCGGAATCCCTGTACTTTTAAAAGTAGAAGACCATAATAATGGCGGTACTTTCGTTCAAGTATTAGTGAATACTACTTTGACCAATCAATGGGAAACTTTAACCTTCGATTTTAGTCAGCCTCAAGCTGGTACGCCGGCATGGAGCGCAGCCAATACATACGATAAATGTTCCATTTTCTTTGATTTTGGTAATGCTGGATCAGGAAAAGTATTTTATTGGAATAATGTAATTATTCTTTAATCGATAAATAATAAATAACATGAAAAATAAAATAAAATATATTCTGTTCTTTGTTTTACTATCAGTGATTACAATTATTGCTTGTAATAAAACAACAGACTATTCTTTTGGTGCTATTAAAACACCAAGTAATATTGTTATTGCAGCATCCATTCAAGGTTTAAATTCAACCAACCCAACCGGAGATGGATCGGGAAATGTAACAATTACCGTAACAGCTACGGATGCACTAACGTATAAAATTTATTTTGGTAATGGAGATTCTGCTTTAGCACCAACCGGTGTTGTAACCTATAAATATACTACGTTAGATACTAATTTGTATACTATCACCGTAAATGCAATAGGAACAGGTGGAGCTATGTCTACCTTAAGTAAACAAATTAAGGTTTTATATAAATTTCAAATTCCTGCCAATGTTTTATCATCTTTAACTAATGGCACATCTAAAAATTGGGTAATAGCTAAAGATACTGCAGGGCATTTTGGTGTAGGTCCATCAAGCACATTCAGTCCCGATTGGTATAAAGCACAACCAAATGAAAAACCATCCTGTGCGTATGGAAGTGTTATTACATTTACACAAGCCAGTAGTAATGCCATAACAATAAATGATAACAATGGAGGTTCTTCGTTTTTAATTGGTGCAGCTACTGCTTTTTATGGACAAACAGGAGGAGATGGATGTTATCCAATTGCTACCGGAGGTACAAAAAACCTTAGCTTTACTTCTGCTAATTCAGGATCAAATGCTACTAATTCTACCGGTATTCAATTTAATGTTCCGGGAAATGGTATCATTGGTTTTGGTACAGGTGCTAATACGTACGAAATTTTATCTCTTAGCCCAAGTGTAATTGTTTTAAGAAATATTGGAATTGATGGCAATGCTTGGTATCAGATATTGCGAGCACAGTAATTAATACTCATCGGCTAAAAATAATTTTTATATGTGTTGTTTTTAGCCGATCTTTTAATATCAACAATGCGATATGAAAAAAATTCTTTTTGCTTGTATAACAATTATAGCATTTCTTGAAGCTTGCGGTGGTGGCAGTAAAAATGTTGTTCCACCTAACAATCCTCCAACAAACTTAACAGTAAACGCTGTTGTTGTAGCCGATAGTAGCGGCAATGTAAACTTTACTGCATCTGCAAATAATGCGGTTAGTTATGATTTTAATTTTGGAGATGGTGTTATTCAAACTATAGCTTCGGGAGTTGTTACTTATAAGTACACAAGTTCCGGTACTTATTCTGTTAGTGTAATTGCAACAAGTGCATCAGGACAAACCATTTCGCAAACAATATCTGTAACCGTTGTTGTTAAACTTAATTTAGTTTGGTCGGATGAATTTAATACTCCGGGTTCGCCCGATCCCACCAAATGGGGATATAATATTGGTACCGGTTCGGGAGGATGGGGAAATAATGAATTAGAATATTATACCAACCGAACCGATAATGCAGTTGTATCGAATGGAACATTAAAAATAATAGCAAAAAAAGAAAACTATTCGGGTAGTAATTATACCTCTGCACGGTTATTAACTCAAAACTTATATTCTTTTAAGTATGGTAAAATAGAAGTGAGAGCTAAATTACCGGCCGGCTTAGGTACATGGCCTGCTATATGGATGTTAGGTAACAATATTAATGCTGTAGGATGGCCCGCTTGTGGCGAAATGGATATTATGGAAGCAAGAGGAAGTGAGTTGAATAAAATTTATGGAACGTTGCATTATCCAACACAAGTGAATACGTATGGAGATGGTAGTTCTACTTTAATAAGTAATGCCACTACCGATTTTCATAGGTACGCTGCAATTTGGACGGCATCCTCTATTCAATTATTAGTTGATGATGTTGTATATTATACTTTACCTAATACATCAAGTTTACCTTTCAATCAAAATTTCTTTATTATTTTAAATGTAGCCATGGGTGGAAATTTTGGAGGATCAGTAGATCCGGCATTTACCTCTGCTCAAATGGAAATTGATTATGTAAGAGTGTATCAATAAATTTTAAGTAACACCAACTTTCAATTATTGAAACAAAAAAATCCGGCAGTATAATTAGCCATTTTTGGTATGGCTATTAAAACAGTATTACAGTATAAATTTAATATTTTAAATATGCTATATAAACGAATTGGATATGTTTTGATACTTTTTATGACTTTTATTGTAGTAGCAAATGCACAAAATAAAGAAGCAATAAAACACAATACAGCAAAAAGTAAAGTAATTTTTTTTGACGATTTTAATGGCAAACAACTCGATCGGTTAAAGTGGAATGTAGAAATAACCGGTATGCATGTAAATAATGAATTGCAAGCCTATGTTGATTCGGCAAAAACTATTTATGTAGAAAATAATTGTTTGGTTCTGCAGCCCGATTATTCTCCCGGATTTGTTACAAAAGATGGACAAAAATTCGATTTTATTTCGGGAAGAATAAATACTAAAAGTAAGTTTGATTTTAAATATGGTACTGCCGAAGCAAAAATTAAAGTTACCGATGGCGCAGGACTTTGGCCGGCATGGTGGATATTGGGAAGTGGTATGTGGCCCGAAACCGGCGAAATTGATATAATGGAATATATTGGCGAAAAAGATTGGGTTAGTGCAGCCGTACATGGACAAGGATACAGCGGCGAAACCCCTTTTGTTAATAGACTATATTTTACTGCTAATAACGATGCTACAAAATGGCATATTTATGCCGTAGATTGGACACCCGATAGTTTGATATTTAAATATGATGGAATGCCTATGTTTAGAGTTACCAAAAAAATGACCGATAATTATGGTAAATGGTGTTTCGATAATTATAAATATCTTATTCTCAACTTTGCAGTTGGTGGCGTATATCCTGCAAAAATTAATGCTGTAAAAACACCTTATTATGGATTGCCAACAACTACATTAAATGCAATTAAAGATCACAAAGCTAAAATGTATGTTGATTGGGTGAAAGTAACACAAACCGATTTTTAGTAAGCCATAGTTGGCATTTGTTTGTTCAATATCCTATACAATACAATAATCTACCACTGTACAATTGATTGTCTTCCCCCGAAGAATAAATTTTATGTGGTAGATTTTTATTACTGTGTTGCGTTCGAAAAGACGAACTCGTCTTTTCGAGGTTGGCACTTCCCTCCGTCATTTCGAGGTTGGAACAACCGAGAAATCTGTTTGAAATAAATGTTGCAGGTTTTTGTTGGGATGGATTTCTCACTTCGTTCGAAATGACGATTTTTTTGTTCGAAAGGACGGTATCGTCTCTTCGAGGTTGGCACTTTCCTCCGTCTTTTCGAGGTTGGAACAACCGAGAAATCTGTTTGAAATAAATGTTGTAAGGTTTCTTTTTTTGGGCAGATTTCTCACTTCGTTCGAAATGACGTTTTTTTTCGTTCGAAATGACGGCATCGTCTTTTCGAGGTTGGTACAACCGAGAAATCTATTTAAAATAAATGTTGCAGGTTTTTCTTGGGTAGATTTCTCACTTCGCTTCGTTGCGTTCGAAATGACGGTTTGTTGTTTTGGGAGAGGAATCGAACCTGTATCTAATGTGTAGTAAACTTTTATTCTTTTCACTTTAATAAATATTCTTGACTGTCAGTTGCTAACTTAAAATTTATATAACAACTCGCAGATAAACAATCTCTCCAAGCAGTATCTTGAAATGGGCAATAAATATTTTTTATACATTTATTTCATTAATTAAATAAGTGGATGCTACACCTCAATACTTTATCTTTAAACTATAATCATTTATTTAACTTTTTGAAATATCATTCTATGAAAAATCAAATTACTCTATTTTTTTTGCTGCTAACATTGTTTGCCAACGCACAGCATCAAAATTGGGTAGATGCAGAAATTACCTTTAAGAATGGAGAAAAAAAGTTAGGCAAAGTAGATTATAAAAATTGGGGAAATAATCCAACTACAATTTCTTTTAGTGTAACCAATGGAAACAATATTACCCTAACTCCCGGGCAAGTTGAGAAGGTAGATATTAAAGGGTTTGATATTTATAAAGGGGCGTTTGTTAAACGGTATAATAACATGATTGAAAGTTCATTAATTAGTGAAGATGATAATGAACCGGTAATTGAGGATACTATTTTTTTGCGTTTATTAACTTCGGGCGATAAGCTGAAACTATATACTTATAAGGATAATAGCAAAACCCATTATTTTATTGAGGATAGTACTTCAAATTTATTTGCATTGCGGTATATAAAATTTTTATCGAATGGAGGAAGTCAAATAAACGATATTCCTGCTTATAAAAATCAGTTACAAAAGTATGTGATAGGTAATGCTAACAACCAAAGACTACTTTTAAACACAGCTTGGCGAGACGATGATTTTATTAAACTAATAAGAGCAATTAATGGTTCTTCGGATTTTAGTTATGCTGAAAATAGTTTGAATAATACAAGAAGAAATAGTTTCTTTTTTGTAGGTGCAGGTGTTACTGCAGTAAAATTTAGGATTGCAAGCTGGAATAAATATTTCAATGATATGTTGTTTAATGTAAGCAATTCTCCTGCTTTTATGATAGGTTATCACATTGCAGCTAATAGAAATATTTCACGGTTGGGGTTTAATATAATATTATCGGGGTTTAATGTTAATACAAAGGGCAATTATAATTGGGTGAATAATATCAATCAAACAGTTACTGAAACCTTAACTTATAAAAGTTTTAATCTGTCTTTTTCGCCCGAAATTGAATATGCTATTTTCCAAAACAAAACTACTCAATTCAACTTTGGTGTTGGTTTTAATTTTAGTTATACAATGGGAACGAGTAGTAATTATACAACTACTGAATTAAATATAACAGGGCAACCTTTAATTAGGGATCAACTGGGCTTGCAAAACAGTTCATTTATCAATTTTTATACTTTTGGGGAATTTCAATTTTTCAACCGTAATAGCGTTAAATTAATTTTCTGCCCATATCAAAAAATACAAAATATTGGACTTACTAGTCCTCAGCAGCAATATATTATGTTGGGATATTATTTTAAAATCAAAAAATAAATTTTGAATTAGTTGATGCTTTTAAACATGCTTACAATGAGGAATTCAAGTAGTAAGTTTTGTAGTTGTAGCCCCGACAGGAATCGAACCTGTATCTAAAGTTTAGGAAACTTCTATTCTATCCATTGAACTACGGGGCCATGGTTGCAAAAATAATAGTTTCGCGTAAGTATTATTACTTTAAATAGTAAATACTAATTTTAAATAAAAATGACCTACGTAAGATTGTTTTTTATAGCAACTATTTATCTAGCTTCTTTTAGTAGCAAAGCCCGTGCTCAGTCTAAAGTAACTTTAAATCATACCGCTATTTATGTAATTAATTTAGAGAAATCGGCTTGGTTTTATACAACCATTATTGGGTTAGATACCGTATCCGAACCTTTTCACGATGGCAAACATGTTTGGCTAAAAACCGGCACTCACACTATGCTGCATATCATTAAAGGTGCAACCGAAAAAAAAGAGTATTACGTTAATCAGCATACTTGCTTTAGTGTTCCTTCAATTATTTCGTTTACACAAAAATTAAAAGCCAACGCCATCAATTGGCAAGATGTAAATGGTGCACAAAACCAAATTACAACTCGAATTGATGGGGTTCATCAACTATGGCTACAAGATCCGGATGGTTATTGGATTGAAGTGAATGATGATAAATAGCTGCTTGCACCCTATCTTTGCACCCCTTATATTTATAGTGTATGAAATTTTACAATTTGCTAATTAAGTTTCGTTTTTGGTTAGGTATCTTATCAATTATATTGGCGGTAACAATCAATATTACCAATGGTTTTTGGCCGGCATTTATTTTATATTTTATTGCTATAATAGCAATACTCAGTCATTTTTTTATTGGTCCATTGCGTTTAATTCAAGAGCCAATGGAGCAAGGCAATGTAGATGAGGTAGAAAAAATATTAAATATGGTTTGGTTTCCTAATTTATTGTATAAACCTGTTCGATCTACTTATTATACCATAAAGGGCAATTTGGCCATGATGAAGCAAGATTTTGATGCTGCCGAAAAGCACCTAAAAAAGAGTAATGAATTAGGAGCTGCTTTGCCCGAAGCAGAAGGTGCTAATAAACTGCAATTGGGAATGATGGCTATGCAAAAAGGCGATTTAAAACAGGCAGAACAATATGTTAGGGCAGCCATTAGAGCCGGTATACCCGATAAAGAAAGCGAGGCTGTTGCTTATTTAAGTATGTGCCAAATATTTATGAATAAAAGAGAGTTTAGAGCCGCTAAAGACTTTTTTAGAAAGGCTAAAGCCTGTAAACCAACAACCAAACAGGTAGTTGATCAAATAAAAGAAATTGAAAAATATATTTCTCGTATTCCCGGATAATTTGCTGTATGTGATTTTTGTCATAGTACCCATTTTGTTTTAACATTATTTTGGTATCAATTTTATAAACCAAATTAATTAGTTATGAAAAAAAATATGGGTAATGCCGATCGCATAATAAGAGTTCTTGTAGCCATTGTTTTTGCTGTATTGTATTTTACTAAAACAGTATCAGGTACTGCAGGAATTGTATTACTTGTTTTAGGCGCTGTGTTTTTAGTAACTTCTGTTGTAAGCTTTTGCCCATTATACTTGCCTTTTGGTATAAAAACTTGCAAAACTAAAGCGTAAGCGAATCTTTTTGCTCCATTAAACATTTTTCAATGGTTGATGGAAAGAATTGATGTTCTAATTGATGAATTTTTTCAGCCAAAGAATCGGGCGTATCATTTTCAGCAACACTACATTTAATCTGAGTAATGATATTGCCATGGTCGTACTGTTCATCTACATAATGAATGGTAATGCCGCTTTCTTTCTCTTTTGCATCAATTACTGCTTCATGTACATAATGACCATACATTCCTTTACCGCCATATTTTGGTAATAAAGCAGGATGTATGTTTATTATTTTATTGCTATATGCTTCAATTAATTTTTTGGGAATTCTCCATAAAAATCCGGCTAATACTATAAAATCAATACCTAAATTTTTAAGTTCATCGGTATAAGCATTTTGGGTAAAAAACTTTTCTTTTTCAATAAGTAAAGTATTAATTGAATAAGTAGCTGCAATTTTTAGTACACCTGCATTTGCTTTATTCGAAACAATCAATGAAATGCTAATAGAAGGATGAGATGCGAAGTAGATAATTATTTTTTCTGTATTAGATCCGGCACCCGAAGCAAATACGGCAATTTTTTTTTGGATAGTTGTAGTATGCATCATTAAAGCTACTAAATATTGGTTAGGCTGTTTAAATGCGAAATAAAATATTTATGGCTAATTAAAGTGATGAAAGGTGTAAAAACTGTTGTTAAAACATCAACAATAAATTTTCAAATAATAATAAAAAATAAATTGTTCATGGAAACTCAATTCTGGTAAGGATAAAAAAATATTTTAAAACATTGAACTTTTGTCAAGTTCAAGTCATATTTTTGCACCCATTCAAGGATATTTTCCACACAGATCAATCCAATTGTGAATATGATACTCATAAGAAGTATAATTAGACCCTTCGTTTTAGGATCAGTTATTTTTTTGATTTTTTCTTTTGGCAATAAAGCAAAAGCCCAAGATGGCAAAGCCCTTTTTTCCCAAAATTGTGCTTCCTGTCATGCCATAGATAAGAAACTTACAGGTCCTGCTCTTAAAGGAGTTGAAGATCGTTGGGGTGGAGATAGAAAAAAGCTCCACGACTGGATACATAACAGCCAGGCATATCTTAAAACCGGCGATAGTTATGCAGTAAACCTGTTTAACGAAAACAACAAAATTCCAATGAATGCATTTCCAAGCCTTAGCGATAAGGACATAGATGCAATTTTGGATTATGTTAAAGATTGGAAACCGGCCACTCCTGCAGCAGCAGCAGGCAGTGCGGCTCCTGTTCAGGAAGGAGACAATACTTTACTATTTGGTATTCTTACTTTAATATTAGCAGTTATTGCTTTTATACTACTACAAGTAAATAGTAATTTAAGAAAACTATCTGATAGTAAAGAAGGTATTGTTTCTGCCGAACCGATTCCATTCTGGAAAAACAGAACATATATTGCTTTTGTAGTGATTGTTTTATTTTTAGTAGGCGGTTATTATACTACAAAAGGTGCCATTGGGTTAGGTCGTAATAAAGATTATCAACCTACACAACCCATCTATTACTCTCATAAAGTACATGCAGGTACCAACCAAATTAACTGTTTGTATTGTCATGGAGGTGCTCAAGATAGTAAACAAGCAAGTATACCCTCTTTAAATGTATGTATGAATTGCCATGCTGCAATTAATGAATACAAAGGAGAGAAAATATATAATGAAGAAGGAGAAGAAGTTAATGGCACCGATCAAATTAAAAAGCTGTATGAATATGCCGGATTTACACCCGGTGAACCTTGGGACCCTGCCAAAGCAAAACCAATTGAATGGGTAAAAATCCATAATCTACCCGATCATGTTTACTTCAACCATTCTCAACATATTAAAGCAGGTAAAGTACAATGTCAAACTTGCCATGGCGATATCACCAAAATGGATGAAGTAAAACAATTTGCAGATTTAAGTATGGGATGGTGTATTAACTGTCATCGTACTACCCAAGTTCAGTTTAAAGAAAATGGTTTTTACAGTATTTATGAAAAATACCATGAAGATTTAAAGAATGGAAAAATTGATAGTACAAAAGGAATTACTGTAGAAAGTATTGGCGGAACTGAATGCCAAAAATGTCACTATTAAAATTATTTCAATTGAAAATTGCTAAATAAAATTAGCAATCAATCAGCATAAACTATGAGCGATAACAAGTACTGGCAAAGTTTTGGAGAATTAAATAATTCTGAAGCTTATCAGCAAGCATCGAAAGACGAATTTCGTGAAGAACTTCCTTTTGAAGCAGATACAAAAGGCTTTTTACAAGCAATTACTCCTCGCAGAGATTTCTTAAAATATCTAGGATTTAGCACTGCCGCAGCAGCAGTTGCAGCAAGTTGCGAAGTGCCTGTAAGAAAAGCAATTCCTTTTACCAATAAGCCCGAAGATATTATTCCCGGAGTTTCTGATTATTATGCAACCACCTATGTACAAGATGGCGATGCAGTTAGTGTTTTAGCCAAAGTAAGAGATGGTCGTCCTATTAAAATAGAAGGAAACGATTTAAGTCCTTTAACCTCCGGTGGAACTTCTGCAAGAGTACAAGCATCGGTATTAGATTTATACGATACTGCTCGATTAAGATTCCCTTCTATTAATGGAAAAGAAGCCACTTTCGATGCTATCGATAAAGCTGTAACCGAAGAGTTGGCTGCACTAAAAAAACCTGTTGTTTTTCTAACAACTACAATTACTTCTCCTTCTACAAAAGCTATTATTGGAGAAGTAATGGCTAAATATCCCGGAACAAAACAAGTGGTGTACGATGCAGTTTCGTATAGTGGTATTTTATTAGCTAATAAAGCCTCTTACGGAAAAGCAATTATTCCATCTTATCGTTTCGATAATGCAAAAATTATTGTTAGTTTAAATGCCGACTTTTTAGGCACTTGGTTAAGTCCTATTGAATTTGCAAAACAATATGCAAAGGGTAAAAAAATAAATGAAAAGAAACCTGAAATGACTAAGCACTTTCATTTTGAAAGCGTGGCAAGTTTAACAGGTTCTAATGCAGATGAAAGATATTTACATCGCCCTTCTGAAGCAGGATCTGTAGCATTGGGATTGTTGAATGGATTAAATGGACAATCTGTTTCTATTAGCGATGCTACACTTAAAAAACAAGTTGAAAAAGTTGCTAAAGAATTATTGGCACACAAAGGCGAAGCATTGGTTGTAAGCGGAAGTAATGATGTAAATGTTCAAATAATTGTAAATGCCATTAATGAATTATTACAATCAAATGGCAAAACAATCGATTGGGCTACAACCTACAATACTCGTCAAGGTATTGATGGAGATTTTGCAGCATTAGTAAACGATATGAATGCTGGCAATATAGGTGCTTTATTAATTTATGGTGCTAATCCTGCATATTCTTGGTTCAACAGCAAAAAATTTATTGATGGATTAAAAAAGGTAGAAACTACGATTTCTTTTAATCCTAAAGCCGATGAAACAACACAGCTTTGTAAATACAGTATTCCCGACCATCATTATTTAGAAAGTTGGGGCGATACAGAAGCAAAAACAGGTTATTTTTCTTTCTTACAACCAACAATTGCTCCATTATTTAAAACTCGCCAATGGCAAGATAGTTTATTGAAATGGAGTGGTTCTACACAAGATTATTTAACCTATTTTAAATCATATTGGAGTGCTAAAGTTGGTGGTGAAAATGGATGGAATAAAGCATTGCAAGATGGAGTTGTCAATCCAACAGCTACTCCGGCTATCACTACAACCACTTTTAACTCAAGCATAGTTGCTTCGGCAGTTTCTGCAATTAGCAACCTTAAAAAAGGCGGAAAATTAGAATTACAGTTATACGAAAAAGTAGCAATAGGTGCTGGTCAGCAAGCATCCAATCCATGGCTACAAGAGCTACCCGATCCGGTAACCAGAGCAACATGGGATAACTACGTTATTGTTTCTCCTTCATTGGCTAAAACATTACTTAATATTGATTTAAGCGATAATGGTCAAGCTGATGCATACGAAGTACAGCCCGCTAAAAAAGTTGTAAAAGTTACCGTTAATGGTAAATCGGTTTCACTTCCTGCATTAATTATACCCGGTACACACCCCGATACTATTGGAATTGCAATTGGATATGGCTGTACAGATAAAATGGGTAAAGCAGTGATAGGTACAGGTAAAAATGTATTTCCTTTTGTAGATGGAAGCGGCAATACCATAAATTATTTTGTAACCGATGTAACAGCAGAATTAACCGATGATTTATATAAAGTAGCTTTAACACAAACACATGGAAGTTACGATACCAAGCAAGGCAAGCGTACCGAAGTGATGAAAGAATTGGCATTGGTTCAGTTTAAAGAAGAACCTAATGAAATTAGAGAAGATAGAGAGAAAGAGTTAAAGCCTTATGGTGGATTGGAAAATTTTGAAAAAGAAGGAACTATTTATCCTTATTTCGATAAGCCGGGTATTCATTGGGGAATGAGTGTTGATTTAAACACTTGTACCGGTTGTGCAGCTTGCGTTGTTGCATGCCATGCAGAAAATAATGTACCGGTTGTAGGAAAGCCGGAAGTAATGAGATTTCATGATATGCATTGGTTGAGAATAGATCGTTATTATAGTGGCGATGCAAGCAATCCAAAAGTGGTATTTCAGCCAATGATGTGCCAGCATTGCGACAATGCACCTTGTGAAAACGTTTGTCCGGTTGCAGCTACTAATCATAGTAGTGAAGGGTTAAATCAAATGACGTATAACCGATGTATTGGTACAAGATATTGCGCCAACAACTGCCCTTATAAAGTACGTAGGTTTAACTGGGCTGATTATACAGGGTCAGATAGTTTTCCTGATAATCAAGTCGGTATTGTGAACGATGTGGTGATGGATATGAATGATGATTTAACAAGAATGGTATTAAATCCTGATGTTACAGTTAGGTCTCGAGGTGTAATTGAAAAATGTTCATTCTGTGTTCAACGCTTACAAGAAGGAAAATTAAAAGCCAAAAAAGAAAGCAGACCATTAGAAGATAGTGATATCAAAACAGCTTGTCAGCAAGCTTGCCCTACAGATGCAATTGTATTTGGCAATGTAAATAGTAAGCATAGTGCTATTAGCATTACACGTGCCGAAAATCCATTACGCACTTTTTATTCATTAGAGCAATTACATGTATTGCCCAATGTAAACTATTTGGCAAAAGTTAGAAATTTAGATACAGAAGAAAAAGACGAATGGTTGAAAGGAGATAAAAAAGAAGAAAAGAAAATTGAAGCCGTAGAAAAAAGTAGCTAATTAGAAAAGTTACAGTTGAAGTGTGCGGCACAAAGATGCTACAGAAAGAGCTAAAGTTGATTAAATATAAATTTTTCAATCGGATAAACCGGTTTTAAATAAGTAAAGCAGATGCATTTAAAGTACGAATCACAGTTAAGAGAACCGTTAGTGTATGGAGAAAAAACCTATCACAATGTAACGGAAGATATTGTACGGCCCATTGAAGCCAAGCCAAGTAAATTATGGTACATAGGATTTTACATTGCAGTATCATTATTACTTTTTGGAGTATATTCTGTTTATAGAGATGTTACTTATGGAATTGGTCAGTGGAATTTAAACAAAACTGTTGGATGGGGTTGGGATATTACCAACTTTGTGTGGTGGGTAGGTATTGGCCATGCCGGTACTTTAATTTCAGCAATCTTATTATTATTTAGGCAAGGATGGAGAACAGGCGTAAACCGCGCTGCAGAAGCAATGACCATTTTTGCAGTAATGTGTGCCGGCCAATTTCCTGTTTGGCACATGGGTCGTGTGTGGATGGCTTTTTTCGTTTTCCCTTATGCAAATACACGTGGGCCACTTTGGTTAAACTTTAATTCACCATTACTATGGGATGTATTTGCCATTTCTACCTATTTTACTGTATCATTATTGTTTTGGTATAGCGGATTATTGCCCGATTTAGCAACAGTACGTGACCGAGCAAAAACAAAATTGCGTAAATATTTTTATGGCGTTGCTTCATTTGGATGGAGTGGTTCTACAAAACATTGGCAAAGACACGAATCTTTATCCTTGGTTTTAGCAGGATTAAGCACACCATTGGTATTATCGGTACACACAATTGTATCTTTCGATTTTGCCACTTCAGTAATACCCGGTTGGCATACAACTATCTTCCCTCCTTACTTT
>JAKAJX010000007.1 GCA_021824855.1 Bacteroidota bacterium
ACCATCAAATACATATATTGTTCGTATTGAAGTATATAAAAAACCCCGCTTAAAAAATTTAAGCGGGATTGTAAGCAGTTAGGGATGGTTGTAAATGAAATACTAAGATAAGTGATTATCTATTTCTTTACATAATATCGAAAAAATTTCTTCAACAGTTCCGCCACCTTTTATTTGCACCACTTTATTAAACTGTTGATAATATGCTGCTACAGCCGAAGTTTTTTTATGATACTCAATAATTCTTGCTTTAATTATTTGTTCATTCATATCATCGCTTCTGCCACTGGTTAGCCCTCTGTGTAATATTCTTTTAATTAGCTCTTCTTCCGAAACATCTAAGGAAAATACTACATTAATTTCTGTATGTTTTAATTGTAAAAGTTTATCTAATGCTTCACTTTGTGCTGTAGTTCTTGGAAAACCATCAAATAAAAATCCTCTTGCTTCCATATTATTTTCTAATGCAGTACTAATCATTCCAATTACTACTTCGTCGGGTACTAATTCTCCTTTATCCATTATGGCTTTTGCTTCAAGACCTAAAGGTGTTTTAGCTGCAATTTCAGATCGTAATAAATCGCCGGTGCTAAGATGTTTTAATTGATATTTTTCAATTAATTTTTGACTTTGAGTTCCTTTGCCACTGCCGGGTGGTCCAAATAAAATAATATTAAACATGCCAATTACTTACATTAGGTAATGGACAAATATAAGATGCCTGAAGGGAAAAAAATTTAACTAAACTCATTTGTCAGAAAAAAGAGAGGAAAGTTGAAAAAATTTGTATCTATAATTGCGAACATTTTGCTATAGATAAGTGTAATTTTATAAATAATTGGGTAATGATAAAAATATACAATCTTATATTGGGAATAGCTTTATTAAGTAGTTGCAATGCCCAAAATCAAAAAAAAATAAATAATAGTATGCCCACCAATAAAGAGAATAATCCTATTTATTCCAGAAGTGATACAAATAAAATAGTATTAAAAGAGGAAGAATGGCAAAAAATATTAAGTCCCGAATTGTATTCTATTGCTAGAGAAAAAGGAACCGAGCGGCCATGGACAAGTCCTTTTGAAAACTCGAAAGAAATAGGTACTTATTATTGTGCAGCTTGCGGAAATCCATTATTTAAAAGCGATACCAAGTTTGAAAGTGGCTGTGGTTGGCCAAGTTTTTATGAGCCCATCAAAAAAAGTTCTATTATTTATTTGCCCGATCATTCTCATGGAATGGATAGAACAGAAGTAGTATGTGGCCGTTGTAAAGGTCATTTAGGACATGTTTTTAATGATGGTCCGCCACCAACCGGATTGCGTTATTGTATTAATGGTGTAGTACTCGATTTTGAAAAAGCACAAGAAGCGGAAAAAAAATACAAACAGCATCCATAATGTAAAAAATTGTAGCAATTAGCCTATTCCTAACCAATAAAACGTTTCTTTCAACTTTGCAATAATTACCTTTACTGCTTAAAGTATAATTAAGCATGAAGGAATATCTATTAAGCCATCTTGCAGAAACATTAATTGGCAGTGAAATTGTAAAATTGGGTAATGCAATTAGTGATCGCATTCGTAAAGGAGAAAAAATATATAACTATACAATTGGAGATTTTGATCCTGCATTATTTCCTATTCCCTCGCAATTAGAAACTTTAATAATTGAATCTTATAAAGAAAAAAACACCAATTATCCTACAGCCGATGGTGTTATAGAATTACGTGAATCGGTAAGTTCCTTCTTAAAACTTTTTGAAGGAATAGATTATCTACCCTCAGAAATTCAAATTGCTTGTGGCGGAAGACCATTAATTTATACGGCATTTAGAGCAATTGTAGATAAAGGAGATAAAGTAATTTATGCAGCTCCATCTTGGAATAATAACCATTACGTGCACATGACAGAGGCTGTACATTGTATAGTTGATTGCAAGCCCGAAAATAATTTTATGCCAAGAGCTAAAGATATTGCACCATATATTCAAGACGCAAGTTTATTATGTTTATGTACACCTCAAAATCCAACGGGAACAACACTAATAAAATCTGAATTAGAACAAATTTGCGAATTGGTTATAGCCGAAAACAATCGTAGAAGTAGCAAAGAAAAAAAACTATATGTTTTATTCGATCAAATATATTGGTTGTTAACCTATGGTACAACAGAACATTTTAATCCGGTGTTACTTAATCCGGAAATGAAACAGTACACCATTTTTGTAGATGGTATTACAAAGGCATTTGCATCAACCGGTGTTAGAGTTGGTTGGTCTTTAGGGCCCGAACATGTTATTGCTAAAATGCGTGCAATTTTAAGTCATTTAGGTGCATGGGCTCCTATGGCCGAACAAAAAGCAGTAGCTAAATTTTTACAACAAACCGAAACCATTAACCAATATATTGTTGATTTTAAACAAGGAATTGAGCAAAGGTTACATGCCATTTATAGCGGATTTATTGCTTTAAAAGAAAAAGGATTTTCTGTAGATGCTATTACACCACAAGCCGCTATTTATTTAACAGTAAAAATTGATTTAGTTGGAAAACAAACCGATAATGGCGGTATACTCTTAACTCAAACAGAAGTTACTTCTTATATTTTGGCAGAAGCAAAATTAGCAATTGTTCCATTTTCGGCATTTGGTGCAAAAGCAGATAGTCCGTGGTATAGAGTAAGTGTAGGAACTTGCCGGTTAGAAGATGTAAACGATGTTTTTGAGAAATTAGAAGCAGCATTACAAAAACTGTATTAGTTTTTATTGGCAATAAAAATAAATGGTGTTTGCAATTTATCGGCAACATATTGCTGAACAAGATATGGCTTACGAATAATTTTATGCCTATTAATATCAATTATTTCATTTGAATTGTAAAATGTAAAACTAAAATTAGCCGAGTATAGTATTGCACAAACAAATGCAACTTCTTGTTTAAATAAGGCATACTTATTTTTCGTTATCCATAATAAATTTTCATTACCATAATTCATGTTAAACAGGTTTTCTTTCTGGGCACATACAATGTTTTTTATACTTCGATGCTGAAAAAACTTTGCACGAAGTTCCGGTTAGGCATATTAACAACAATAAAACAATTATTTGGTTTAAACGTATATTCATAACATCAACTAAATTAGTATTTTCCTTGAATAATATACGGCAGTATAATTTTGAAAGAAGTTTTTAACATACCAACAGTATTAATAGCTCCATTAGATTGGGGTTTGGGTCATGTTACGCGATGTATACCTCTAATAAAAGCATTTAAACAACTAAATTGGCGTGTAATTATTGCTACCAATGAAACAGGAAAAATAGTTTTGCAAAAAGAGGTTACAGATATTGAATTTGAAGAATTAAAAGGATATAATATTCAATATGCAAAAACTGCTGCAACGTTCTCGTTAAAAATACTTACTCAAATACCCAAAATTTTTGCAATAATTAACTATGAGCATAAATGGCTACAAAAAATAGTTGATAAGCATGCCATTAATTTGGTAGTTAGCGATAACAGATACGGGTTGTATTCTACAAAAGCAACTTGTGTTTTTATTACTCATCAATTAAAAATAAAAACTAAATTTTCCTTGACAGAAAAACTACTGCAATTAAATAATTATTGGCATATACAAAAGTTCGATTATTGTTGGATACCGGATTGTGCAGATGCCAATAACCTTACGGGCAGTATGGGGCATCCTACAAAAATGCCTGCTGTTACAACTTTTTATATGGGATTACTTTCTCGCTTTACTAAAAGCAATTCTAATAAAATAAAATATAAGTATTGTATCTCTCTCTCGGGTCCGGAACCACAACGAACTGTTTTAGAAAAAATGATTTTACAACAAATTAATGAATTGCAGGAGAAAGTTTTAGTTGTAAGAGGATTACCGAAAAGCGATGAATTGATTGAAGTTGCTAAGCATGTAGAAATAAAAAATCATTTAACGGGAACTGAGTTGGAACAAGCTTTTTTGGAAAGCGAATATATTATTTGCCGAAGTGGATATACTACGATGATGGAGATTATTACGTTACAGAAGAAGGCAATTCTTATTCCAACACCTAATCAAACAGAGCAAGAATATTTAGCTAAAATAGCGTTCACAAAAAATTGGTGTTATACCATACTACAATCGAAATTTAATTTATCCGAAGCTGTTATTGCTGCAGAAAAATTTAATTATCAAATTCCAACTAATTTGTCTGTTTTTACAGCTACAACATTGCAGCATATTTTAGCTATGCAAATGGAGCAATCTTAAATTATATTTTTAGGATAATCGAAAAAAAGGAATTGCTTTTTAGCGGTTGCAAAATGCTTCCACGAATCAATAGGCATGCTTACACCAAAAATGCCACAAGTTGGCATATTAGCAATCTGAATATTAGTTAATTCATTTACAAACTCTGTTATACCCGGATTATGTGAAAATATAGCAACAGAATTATAGCTGTTATGTAAACTGCCAATAACTTTATAAAAAGTAGTAACACTTGCGTGATAAAGTTCCGGTACTTGAATGATATCTTGCTCAGCTACACTATATACAGCAGCAAAATAAACAGCCGTTGTAAATGCTCGTTTTGGAGTACTTGAAACAAAAGCATCAATAG
>JAKAJX010000285.1 GCA_021824855.1 Bacteroidota bacterium
GTGCCAGTTCCAATCAAAGTGAGTATACAACGGTATCCGGGTTAGCTCGTATTTTATATAATTATAAAGAAAAATATTTCTTTAATGCTTCATTAAGAAACGATGCATCTTCTCGTCTTCCTAATCATCGAAATCAACAATTTTGGGCTTTAGGAGGTGCTTGGGAAATTACGAAAGAAGACTTCATGCAAAATCAAAAAATTTTCGACTTCTTAAAATTAAAAGGGTCAATTGGCGTATTGGGTAATCAAACTGCCAGTTTCTTAGATGGAACCCCTATTAACTATCCTGCTTATCCTAATTTATTAACAGGTAGTAGTTCAACTGCAGTATTTAACCAATATGTTTATGGTGCAGCTCAACCACAATGGTTAGAAAATCCTAATTTAAGATGGGAAACAGTAAATGCTTCAGAAATAGGCATAGAAGGTAATGCATTTAATAACCAATTACATTTTGAAATTAATTATTACAATAAGGTTACCAATAATTTAATGACATACGTTGATAGATCGCCTATTGGATTACCTAATGAATTAATTAATGGAGGAAGCCTTAAAAACTGGGGTGAAGAAATATCTGCAACATGGAACCAAAAATTGAATAAAGATTGGTCAATATCGGTAGGCGGTAACATTACTTTTATGCAAAACAAAGTACTTAGTTTAGCGAGCGATCTTCCATCCGGTGTATTAATTAGAGGATTCCAAAATAACGGAAGTGCAGAAGCCAGAACAATGCCGGGCCAACCAATAGGATCATTCTTTGGATATAAAGTAGCAGGTTTATATCAATCTTATGCCGATATTTTAGCTTCACCGGTTGCATCGGCAGTAGGTTCGTACAGACCAGGAGATTTTAAATTTAAAGATGTGAATGGAGATGGCGTAATTTCTCCGAGCGATAGAACAGTAATTGGTAATCCTTCGCCCAAATTTATTTATGGTGGTTCTATCAATATTAATTATAAAAAATTCAATTTAGGAATTGATGTAGGCGGTGTGTATGGAAACGATATTTTCAGAACATGGGGCTCACTCGAATCTCCTTTCCAAAGAGTTAATTATCCGGCATTTAAAATGAACAGATGGCATGGGCCGGGTACATCTAATTGGGAACCAATTATTAGTCAGGCAGACAGGTTTAATTATAATGGTTCATCTTATAATATTGAAGATGGAAGTTATTTCAGAATTAGAAACCTTCAACTTGGATATACAGTAGATTCAAAGTTCTTAGCTAAAAATAAAATTTCAAGCATAAGAATATATGCTAATGTTCAAAACCTTAAAACATGGAAGCATAATTTAGGTTACTCGCCAGAATATGGTGGAGATGCAACCGCTTTTGGATTTGATAATGGCGGTGGTGCAATTCCCATGATTACAACAATGGGTTTGAACGTAACATTTTAATAATATTCATAAACGAATTAGTATATGAAAAATATCATAAAAATTATAAAGAGCTTTTTAATCTTAGCTACTTTATTTTTAGCCATTTCGGGGTGCAACAAATTTCTCGATCGTAAACCCCTTACGGCAACATTAAACGATTTGAATCAAGGTGCATTAGAAGCTCAAAGTTTAACCTTATACAGTACTTTAAGAAACTATGCAGGTTTTTCAACATTACCATGGATAGATTTTAATAGTATTAGAGATGATGATGCACAAAAAGGAAGTAGCTTAACCGATGGTGCCGAAATTAATGCCGAATTTGAAACATTTCAATACACAAAAGATGATTGGGCAACCAACACGTATTGGAACGATCATTATTACATGATTAACTTATGTAACAAAGAATTATACTGGGCCGATTCTTTAAAACTAAAAGATCAAGCTTCGCTTAGAAATGTTGGAGAAGCACACTTTTTTAGAGCATATTCTTATTTTGAATTAGTAAAAGCCTATGGCGGATATATTCCCAAATTCGATTATTATTATACCGATCCCAAATTAGGTATTCAGCCAAATGCTTCTGCAACAGGGGACCCTACCATTATTTATGCTTTAATAGATAGAGATTTGGATTCTGCTTCTAAACTATTGCCTTTAGATTGGAAAGTAGCAGGAACAAACCGTTATCCGGGCAGATTAACCAGTGGTGCTGCAAATGCATTATGGGCACAAACCTATTTGTTCCGTCAGCAATGGAGTAAAGTGGTTAGTTTATGTAATACCATTATTAATTCGGGCGAATATGCATTGGCTACCAATTTTACCGATATATGGAAAGATGGTTTAAATGCTGTAGGTAAAAACGGTCCCGAATCTATTTTCGAAATGCAAGCTTGGGTTGGGGCAAATGGTACTAACTATAATGGTGTACCATGGGGCACATCTCAAAATGTTAGGCAAGGTGGTGCAGATGTATCGTGGAATTTAGGTTGGGGTTGGAACACACCTACCGATGTATTGAATAGTGCTTGGGATAATTCCGATCCAAGAAAATCAATGACTATACTATATTCTGGTCAATTCGATGGAGGCCCTGCTACCGGAGGTTACGGTGCAACTTTACCACCATACAACCCGGGTACTGCATTAGATCAAAAATACTGGAATAAAAAAGTATATTCAGATCCTGCGATGCGTCAATTCACCGGCGAAATTAATGGTAGTGGTGGTGCCGATTGGATAAATAAAAGAATTATACGTTATGCTGATGTAATATTAATGCTGGCAGAAGCTGCTAACGAAACAGGAGATGGTGCAACTGCAGAAGCCATGTTAGAACAAATAAGAGCTAGAGCAAGAGGTAGTAATGCTTCTATATTACCACATGTTGCTTTTGCTAATCAAGCACAAATGAGGCAAGCAATTAAAAATGAGCGCCGTTGGGAATTTGCCATGGAAGGAGAAAGATTTTACGATTTGGTTCGTTGGGGAGATGCTAATAATGTTTTATCAGGATTAGGATATACACCCAGATGCCAATACTATCCTATTCCTCAAAAAGCAATTGATTTGTCGGGTGGTGTTTTAAAGCAAAACCCCAATTGGTAGTTTAATTATTCAATCTTAATAATCATTATTATGAATAAAAAATTTTTGATAGCAACTAATTATTTTTTTATTGCTACAATATTAATCTTAGGATTTATAGGTTGCCAGAAAATGGATAGACCGGCACTTGGAAAATACCTTCAAGATGCAAATCCTCCGGGCGGACCTTTAAAATTTTATGCAGCTTTTGATGGAACAACCTCTAATCCGTTAATGAATGCTGTAGATAGTATACGAGCAAATTTTCCGTCTGCTAATCCTTTTACAGCGGTAGCAGGTATTAGCGGTAAAGCAGTACAAGGTGTAAGTGGAATGGCAATTAATTACCCTTCTGCCAATGATTTTAAATATGCAACAAGTTTTACTATTGCTTTTTGGGTAAAAACAACCGGTGTACCTAAATCTGCCGACGGGCCTCAATTTGTTTTTTCTTTAGTACAAAACAATTATTCATGGCATAATAGCGTAATATTTTTATTGTTCGACCATAACGGAGCCGGATCAACCGTTGATTCTGCCGCAATTAGTTTTGCCTTGAAAGATAATTGGTATGTTTTTCATAAAGGAGATAGAATTCCTAAACTGTATGATCAGCAATGGCATCATTTAGCATTTGTTTATGATGAAACAACTTCTTTATTAACCACTTATGCCGATGGTAAAGCGTTGGTGGTATCTGCCGCTGCTTCTTCACAAACCGGGGTAAAAGGGCCTTTAAATTTTACCACAACCGATATTGCAAATTTAGTAATTGGCGGATGGAATACACATGCCGGTTTAAATGGTGCAACAGGAGGTTGGATACAATCTTATCCTGGTGCAATAGATCAGTTTAGAATGTATGGAAAAGTTTTATCGGCAGCCGAAATACAAAGTTTGTATAATAACAAACAATAATTAACCATCATAAAAATTTTAGATTAGTGTAAGATGATACATTCTAAAGGGCTGAATGATTTGTATTCAGCCCTTGTTTTTTCGGTAATAAAGAATAAAAAATATTTTCCATGGGTACAGTTATACACAATCGGAAATCTTTTGTAGTTATTACCGGTATTATTATTTCTACCTTTTTATTTGTAAAGTGTATTGATGACAGTTCTAAAAGTACTACCGTTAATATCAATAAAAATAAATTTCAAGAATTTGCGGGCTCTAAAGTATGTGCCGATTGCCATAAAAAAATTTATGATACACATATTCAAACAGCACATCATTTAACCTCTCAACCGGCCAATGCAAAAAATATAAAAGGAAGTATTGCAGAAGGCGAAAATGCATTTTATTACAATCCCAATGTGTATGTTTCAGTTCAAAAAAGAGATAGTTTATTTTATCAGGCCGAATATGTTGATGGCGTTGAAAAATATTTTGCACCTATTAATATTACGGTAGGATCGGGGAAACGTGGTCAAACTTTTTTGTATTGGAATAATCATCGTTTATTTCAATTGCCACTTACCTATTTTACCGCTTTAAAGCAATGGACAAATAGTCCGGGATTTTCTAATAGAGTAGTATTTAGGCGACCTATCAATTCTCGTTGTTTAGAATGCCATAGCACTTTTTTTGAAAAA
>JAKAJX010000037.1 GCA_021824855.1 Bacteroidota bacterium
CTTTAATTGTATTTTTTCCGGTAATTTCTAAAATGCGTTTAAACAAAACCAATGTCCACGTTGGTACGCCGGACACAGATGTTACATTTTCTTGAATGGTATTTTGCGCTAATTGTTCAATTTTAGTTTCCCATTCATTTAATAATGCAATGGATAGTTCCGGTGTTCTTATCCACGAAGCCCAAATAGGTGTGTTTTGCAATAATACGGCACTTAAATCGCCATAATGTACTTCTTCATTTACGGTATTAATTTGATGACTACCGCCAATAACCAATCCTTTTCCGGTAAGCAAATCACTTTCGGGATGATGGTTATAATATAAGGATAATACATCTTTTGCTCCCTGATAATGGCAATCTTCTAAACTTTCTTGGGTAATAGGAATAAATTTACTTTTATCGTTGGTAGTTCCGCTGCTTTTGGCAAACCAATTAACCGGTGTATCCCAAAGTAAGTTTTGTTCTCCATTCATTATTCTTTCTATGTACGGCTTGATGTCATCATATTCATGAATAGGAATAGCTTTTTTAAATTCACTAATTGAGAATAAACCATTCATGCCATATTTTCTTCCAATTTCGGAATATTGGCCATGCGTAATTAAATCTTGTAAAACTTCTCTTTGAGCTGCAAGCGGATTTTGCATCCATTGTTCAATGCGCCAATGTCGCAATCGTACCAATCTTGATATTGCAGGGCTAAGCAGTTTCATTTGTAGTTGAATGCAGCAAAATAAGCAATGAAAATGAAATAGGAAAGAATTATTCTTGTATAGAATTATTTTGCCGAATAATATCGTTATCTCTTAATAAGGCATTATCTCTTTCCATATCAATAATCCAATCTTTTCTTTTCAATTCAAAGTTGGTTCCTAAATATAATCGTCTTACTTGTTCATTTTCTGCGAGTTCTTCGGCGGTTCCGTGTTTAAATATTTTTCCTTCAATTAATAAGTAAGCACGGTCGCAAATAGATAGGGTTTCGTTTACATTATGATCGGTAATTAAAATGCCAATATTTTTATATTTTAATCTTGCAACTACCGCCTGAATATCTTCTACGGCTATTGGATCAACACCGGCAAAAGGTTCATCTAATAAAATAAATTTTGGATCAACCGATAGTGCACGGGCTATTTCGGTTCTTCTTCTTTCACCACCGCTTAAACTATCTCCATTGTTTTTACGAACATGGTGTAAATTAAATTCCGATAACAATAATTCTAATTTATCTAATCTTTCTTGCTTGGAAAGTTTTGTCATTTCCAAAACAGCCATAATATTATCTTCTACACTTAATTTTCTAAAAACACTTGCTTCTTGCGGCAAATATCCAATACCCATTTGGGCTCTTTTGTACATGGGCAGTTTGGTAATATTTAAATCATCTAAAAAAACATCTCCTTCATCGGGTTTAATAAGACCCACAACCATATAAAATGTAGTAGTTTTTCCTGCTCCATTAGGGCCTAATAAACCTACAATTTCTCCTTGCTTAACATCTACGCTAACATGGTTTACAACGGTGCGACCTTTATAGCTTTTTACAAGGTTTTTGGTATGTATAGTTAAATTCAATGCAAAATATTTTGGCAAAAATAAAACTTATCTTATTGCGGGCACATATTCAGTTACAGCTTAACAAATGCTTATATTAATCGGGTTGTTATGTATATTGCAACAATTTTTTAAGTAATGAAAGTAACCGAACATATTGCACAGGCAAAAAAAACATTAATATCATTTGAAGTTTTACCTCCGTTAAAGGGTAAAACCATTTCTTCGTTATACGATCATTTAAATCCATTAATGGAATTTAAACCCTCGTGGATTAATGTAACGTATCACAGAAGCGAAACGATGTTTAAAAAGAAAACCGATGGCACTTTCGAAAAAGTTGAAGTACGCAAAAGGCCCGGTACTGTTGGTATTTGTGCTGCAATTATGAATCATTATAAAATTGATGCAGTACCTCATTTAATTTGTGGCGGATTTACTAAACGCGAAACAGAAGACGCTTTAATTGATTTAAATTTTTTAGGAATTGATAACGTATTGGTATTACGCGGAGATGCTGCAAAAAATGAAGCTTCTTTTGAACCCGAAATGAATGGCAACTCTTATGCTATTGACCTTTTAAAACAAGTAGGAGATTTAAATAATGGTATTTATTTAGATAAAGATATTCAAAATGGAAGCAAAACAAATTTTTGTATGGGTATTGCAGGATATCCGGAAAAACATTTTGAAGCACCGAATTTGGAAATTGATTTAAAATATTTAAAACAAAAAGTAGATGCGGGTGCCGAATTTATTATGACACAGATGTTTTTTGATAATCAAAAATTTTTCGATTTTGTTAATGCTTGTCGTGCATTAGATATTACCATTCCTATCATTCCCGGATTAAAGCCTATTACTTCTAAAAAACAATTATCGGTTTTGCCAAGAATATTTCATGTAGATATTCCTACCGAACTTTCTAACGAAGTAATGAAATGTAAAACCGATGTAGAGGTTGAAACCGTTGGAACCAACTGGTTAATTAACCAAAGCAAAGAATTGAAATCATTTGGTGTTCCTGTTTTACATTATTATACTTTGGGTAAACCAAAAATCATTCACAACGTGGTAAAGAGTGTGGTATAATTTTTTAATTTTTTTTCAGCATTTGTATTTTCACGGCTATTAACTCATCAAATTGTTCTAAGGTTAATTGCTTGGCAATAATATTTTTTTGTGCATCTAACAAGTAATAGGTTGGCGTTTTAAACACATCATATAATTGTCTGAAATTAGCTTTACCCGCTGCAATGTCTGCTTCTTTTTCTGCTTTTGGTTGATACACGTTTATCCAATCGCTACTTAAATTTTTTTCTTTAATAAAATGCTTAAACTCTTCCATTGCATTATCGTTCACATTTACACTATATATTTTTACATGTAAGTTTTTCCATTTTGCCTTGTATAAAGAATCTAAACGAGGAATTTCTTCTTTACAATGCCCACAGGTTGGATCCCAAAAAGCCACAACGATAAAATTACTTTGCACCGCTTGTAATAACTGTTTTTTGCCCGAAGTATCGGTTAAATTTAGCGTTGGAGCAGGATTGCCCAATTGATTGGCCATAAGGCTATACGCTCTATCGAATATAATTTTACGCGATTGTGCATTTAAAAAACTTGTATCGCCTTTGGCATAAAAATTCTCGAATAAATACAGAAAAACTTTATCCTGACCCATATACTCAGGATTAATATATTTATTGGTAAACTTCATTAACAAATACGGATATATTTCTTTTCCTGTTCTGGCAGATAATAAAATATAATTCATCTCAGGAATAATAGAATCGGCATCGGGGGCAACATAATATTTAAAGTAATCATCCAACTTCGGCTCAAAAAAAGGTGTATGTAAAATTCTATCATCGTTAAAGGCAACGTCATCCCAATAATGTTGTTTGATAAATCGATACGGATATGTTGAATCGGGTTTACCTTTTATAATAGGAATTGCAGGCATGTCGGGCCTTTTCATTGTATTTAATAAATCCGCCAATAATGAATTGGAATATTTTTTTATTATCGATTCTCGATATACTTGCAGTTCTTTATTTTTTTGTATTAATAATTGCTTGATGGTAGACGAATCAATTGGCGACTTAGTATTTGCTAATTTTTGGTTTAGCAATTCAATGGCTTTTCCTTTTTCGCCGGTAATTTTTGTGTATTCTTTAAAAATGGTATTATCGGAAGAACCGGTGATTAATACATTGCTTTTTTGAGATGAATCTCCTACAATTGAAAAATGCTGGTTGTTGCCTATTAATAATTCGAACTGAATAGTGTATTGCGGAGAAACTATAAAATAAATTCCACCGGTTAATTTTTCTTTTCCTTTAAATACACCTTCACTTTTATCGTTTAGCCAAGCAGAATCGTTTAATGTTTTTCCTCTTCCATAATAACTTCCTAAATAAATCCATGTGTTTTTAAAAGGGGTATATTTTATTGAAATTTGCTTAGAAAACGCTTGCGTAGCAGGTACTTTTTTTATTTGTGCAATTATTGCATCTGAAAAAATTAGTAAATAAATAGCCAATATAAAATGCTTCATTAAATATCCAATTTAGTGCTTTTGTAAAAATAAGTAAAAGCCAATAGGCAATGGTTAATCATTTGCAAAATAAAACGTATTGACTTAGCCGTTATTTTTGCCAACGTGAGAAAACAAAAAAAACAAATTATTATAGAAAATGTTTTGGTGCAAGATTATGCAGCCGAAGGAAAATCTTTATCGAAAATAGATGGCAAAGTTATTTTTATTGAAAATTGTGTTCCGGGCGATGTTGTAAATATTCAACTTACTAAAAATAAAAAAGATTGGGCTGAAGCATTTCCAATAAAATTTATTACCTACTCAAAAGAAAGAGTTACTCCATTTTGTACGCATTTTGGAGTTTGTGGCGGTTGCCAATGGCAAATGTTGCCCTACGAAAAACAACTGTTATACAAACAAAAACAAGTAACCGATAATTTAAGCAGAATTGCTAAAGTGCCATTGCCACCTATGTTTCCAATAA
>JAKAJX010000069.1 GCA_021824855.1 Bacteroidota bacterium
ATTGAAAAACAACTATCGCCTTTAAAATATCTTGGATAATCGAGCATTACCCATGGCAAGCCTTCATAATTTTCTCCTTTAGAAATTTTAGCAGAAATACGTGTTATCTCATCATCTAAAAAATTATTTCCTGCTGTAATATAAAAATTGCTTAGCTCGCCAAATAATTGATACACTTTTGTTATAATATTGTTCTTTGTTAAAATAATGTCCACATCAGTAACCAACATTAATTCTCTTTCCGAAAGTTTTACATTTGCCATTCAACAATAATAAGAAACTGAAGCGTGATTAAAAAATTAGACATACTTATTATCAAATCATTTATAGGGCCATTTATTGCCACATTTCTTATTTGCATTTTTGTATTAATCATGCAATTTTTTTGGCTTTATTTAGACGATATGGTTGGAAAAGATCTCGACTTTAAAACCTTAGTATACATGATAGGTTTGGTTGCCGTTTATTGGATTCCAATGGCATTACCGCTATCCTTGCTCCTATCATCCATTATGACATTCGGAAATTTAGGAGAAACATTTGAAATAGTTGCTATCAAATCGGCCGGTATTCCGCTTATTCGATTCATGCGACCATTACTTATTATAACAAGTATTCTTTGTGTATTTGCTTATTTTAATGCCAACAATATTAATCCTATTATACAATTAAAATTAGCTGCTGTAAAGTATGATATTATTGTTTCGAAACCTGCATTCGATATTAAAGAAGGTGTTTTTTATAATAAGTTTGAAGGTTATATAATTAAAATTGGAAAGAAAGATAAAGACGATAGCACCATTCATAACATAGCAATCTATCAAAAGAAATACAGCTTACAAGACAATTTAATTATTGCACAAAGTGGCATAATGCGCATTACACCCGATAAGAAATTTTTACTTTTTACTTTGCGAGATGGATGGAATTATGAAGAAAAAGGTCCTAGACAAACTACCAAAACCGACTTTTATAAAACCAGTTTTAAGGAATATAAAAAGATGTTTGATTTAAGTAGTTTTAAACTAAACAAATCGGTTGATAGCTCTTTTAAATACGATCCTAAAATGCTAAGTACAAGGCAACTAAATATGACCATTGATTCTCTAAAAAACATAGGAAAGCAATATAGATTAAGAGCAGAAAAAGAAGTAGAACCGAATATTAATTTTATGCGTTACATAGATTCGGCTTGGCCGAAAGTAAATAAAGACTCGCTAAAAAATATTCATTCTTACATAAGCCTTGTTCCCGACTCTCAAAAACATTATATATACGAAAGAGCTGCATCGCAATTAAGTGTAGCAAAAACAAATATTCAATTTTTAGCCACCGATTACGAAGCTAAACAAGAATCTATGCGGCTACACGAAATAGAATTACATAGAAAGTTTACATTTAGTTTTGCCTGCATGGTTTTATTTATGATTGGTGCTCCTTTGGGTTCTATTATTCGTAAAGGTGGAATAGGCACACCGTTGGTTTTTGCAATTATCTTTTTTACTTTCTTTTATTTATTTAATACCCTTGGCGAAAAGTTTGCAAAAGAAGGTGTAATGAGTGCTTTTACGGGCATGTGGCTTTCAACTTTTATTTTATTGCCTGTAGGAATATTTTTAACCCGCAAAGCCATGCAAGATTCTCAATTGTTTAATAAAGAATCGTATTACAGATTCTTTAAAAACATTAAGCTGTTTTTTGGTAACTTTAAAAACAATAACAATCAATCAACCTAAATATTTTTTTATGAAAAAAAAACTTACCAGCCGTAGAACGTTTTTACAAAATACAGGTAAAGCAAGTATTGCATTAGGTTTTTCTTCTGCCATATTATCTTCATTCACTAAAGATTTTTCTTTCCACAATCATTCATCTTCCATTGGCTATACGCAACAACCATTGCCTTATAGTTATTCTGCTTTAGAAGTTGCTATTGATGCAATGACCATGGAAATTCATTATACCAAACATGCAGCTTTATATGCAAAAAATTTAAACGAAGCAATTGTTACTGAAAAAGTAGATACTACTACAACAAGCATAGAAGCTTTACTGGCAAAGGTTTCTAAATACTCAACTAAACTAAGAAATAATGCGGGTGGCCATTATAATCACGAATTATTTTGGCAAAGCATGAGTCCTAATGCAAACAAACAACCATCCGGCCAATTACTGTTAGCTATTGAAAAAGATTTTGGCTCTTTCGAAACATTTAAAACACAATTTACAGATGCAGGTAAAAACCGATTTGGAAGTGGCTGGGCTTGGTTAGTAATAAATAGTGATAAAAAACTTATTATCGGTTCTACCCCCAATCAAGATAATCCGTTAATGGATGTAAGTGATTTAAAAGGATTTCCATTATTGGGTTTAGATGTTTGGGAACATGCTTATTACCTACGATATCAAAATAAAAGACCCGATTACATAAATAATTGGTGGAATATTGTAAACTGGAATTTTATTGAGAAAAGATTTGAATCTTTTGTATAAAAAAATAAATTATTCATAATCATCTATAAAAGCACAAAGCCTTCTTAGTTTTGTGCTTTTTCTATTTAATTAAAAAATATGAAAACAACAGCAAAATGGAAATCGGCATTAGCATTTGATGTAATGAGCGACAACCATCATTCATTTCAATTAGATACTACAAAAGATAGTGGTAGTTTAGATAGTGGTATGAGTCCAAAACAAGCACTATTAGGTGCTTTATGCACTTGCAGCGGAATGGACGTAGTGGGCATTCTGGAAAAAATGAAAGTTAGTTTTTCGGTGTTAGAAATTGAAGCAGAAACTGAACAAACCGAAACGCATCCGAAAGTTTTTAAATGGATTAAAATGAAATACAAATCGAATATTGCAAAAGAAGATATCGATAAATTAACTAAAGCCATTGAACTTTCGCAAGAAAAATATTGTGGCATATCTATTATGCTAAAAAAACATTGCGCAGTTACTTATACCATTGAGTTAGTATAACTTTTAAACACCATGCCATGCAAAAAGAAAAAGAAAATTTTCGATTGCAAATATGGATTACTATACTAAGTATTGTTTTATTCGTTGCGAAAATAACTGCATATTATATAACCAACTCCGTTGCTATTTTAAGTGATGCCTTAGAAAGTATTGTAAATGTTGTTGCAGGTTTTATTGGTTTATACTCTTTATATGTTGCTGCCAAACCCAAAGACATGGAACACCCCTATGGGCATGGAAAAGCCGAATTTGTATCGGCTGCAGCCGAAGGCACTTTAATTGTTAGCTCCGGTATTTTTATTGTATACGAAACGGTAGAAAATATTATTGAAAAAAAACCTGTTCAATCTCTTAATTCAGGTATTGGCTTAATTGCAATTACTGCAATACTAAATTATATTGCCGGAAGTGTTTGCTTATGGATGAGTAAAAGAAATAATTCGCTTGCCTTAAAAGCAAGTGGCAAACATTTACAACTCGACACCTATTCTACCATAGGAATTATAGCCGGCTTATTACTAATGGCAGTATCGCATTTATATTGGTTAGACAAAATTTTAGCTTTCATCATTAGCATCATCATCTTATACAATGGTTATACTATTATTCGTGCCTCACTTGCAGGTATTATGGATGAAGCTGATAAAAAATTGTTAGAAACATTTGTAACTTTTTTAAATAAAAACAGATGTGAAAATTGGATTGACATTCATAATTTAAGGGTTATAAAATATGGAAGCACACTACATTTCGATTGCCATTTAACTATTCCATGGTATTTTAATATTCATCAAGCACATAAACAGGTTGATGCATTAGAACAGCTAATTAAACAACATTTTGGCAGCAGCATTGAATTGTTTGTTCATACGGATGGATGTTTAGATTTTAGTTGTTCCATTTGTCCTAAAACCCTGTGCTCTGAAAGAAAACATCCATTTATGCAAACTGTAGAATGGACGTTCGACAATATTGTTTTAAATAAAAAACATAATGCAGATCTTATTCAATCAAAATAACTCATAACCAATTTATCTTCGCATAAAATTAAAACACCAAAATATGCAAATTTGGAAAGAATATCAGGAACAACATAAAGATCGTTTTTTAAACGAACTACTGAGTTTACTAAAAATACCCAGTATTAGCGCCAGCAGTGAGCATAAACAAGATATGATTACTTGTGCTGAAGCAGTTAAAAAATATTTTTTAGATGCCGGTGCAGATACTGTTACTATTTACGCAACCGATGGGCATCCCATTGTTTATGGCGAAAAAAATATTGATGCGTCTAAACCTACTATTTTAGTTTATGGGCATTACGATGTACAACCCCCCGACCCATTGGCACTTTGGCACAGTGGCCCTTTTGATCCAATTATTAAAGATGGAAAAATTTATGCAAGAGGTTCTGCCGATGATAAAGGGCAATTTTTTATGCATGTAAAAGCCTTAGAAACTTTGGTAAAAACCAACACTCTATCATGCAATATTAAATTTATTATTGAAGGAGAAGAGGAAATTGGCAGTCCCAATTTGGCAAAGTTTGTAAAAGAACATAAAGAACTTTTAAAGGC
>JAKAJX010000013.1 GCA_021824855.1 Bacteroidota bacterium
AGTCCCGATAACCATGTTTTATATTTTAGCAGTAATAGGCCCGGCGGATACGGTGGAAAAGATTTGTATTACAGCATTCGTCAAAAAAATGGCAGATGGTCTCCAGCAAAAAACATGGGACCAGAAATCAATTCAGCAGGCGATGAAATGGCTCCTTACATACATGCAGATAATCAAACATTATATTTTACATCGGATGGATTGCCGGGATACGGAGGAACCGATTTATTTATTTGCAGAAAAAATAACGATGGGAGTTGGAGTAACCCTGAAAATTTAGGATATCCTATTAATACCATTGAAAACGAAGGCAGCATCTGCATTTCATCGGATGGATTAACTGCATACTATGCAAGCGATAGAAGTGATAGTCGTGGTGGTTTAGATTTATATAAATTTAAATTAAGAAAAGATATTCAGCCTAATAAAACTTTATACATTAAAGGAAAAGTATTTGATGCATTAACCAAAAAAGGATTGCCTTCCGGTATTGATTTGGTTGATAATAATACCCAACAAACCATAATGCATATTCAAACCGATGAAAAAGGAAAATATTTTGTTCCGCTTCCCGCAGGAAAAAATTACACTTTTACGGTAAACAGAAAAGGATATTTATTCTATTCCGAAGTTTATAATTTACAGGATAACCCATCGGACAGTACCTACCAAAAAGACATTCCACTTCAAGCTATTGCTGTAAATACTGCTATCACTTTAAAAAATGTTCAGTTCAACAGTAATTCATTCGATTTATTACCGGTAAGCAAAATTGAATTACATAAATTAGTTGAAGTTTTAAAAGATAATTCTACAGTACATATTCAGGTAAATGGGCATACCGATAATATTGGAAATGCCGAAGCGAATGCAATTTTATCAAAAAATAGAGCATTAAGCGTTGCACAATATTTGGTAAATCAAGGTATTGAAGCCAATAGAATATTATATAAAGGATTAGGCGATTCAAAACCAATAGCCGATAATACCACAGAAGAAGGAAGAGCAAAAAACAGAAGAACAGAAATTGTGGTAGTAGGGTTGTAGTTAATGCATGAGAGCTTATGATTAAGAATAACATCACAGCAAACGATTAAGTAAATACTATAAAATATTTATATTAATTTAGTAGCCTATGAACGAATTACTCTATCAAATATCTATCACATTAATTAATGGCGTTGGTGTTGTTCAGGCAAAACAATTGATTGAGCATTTTGGCACTGCCGAAAATATTTTTAAGGCAAAGAAAAAAGAGTTGAGCTTGATAGAAAATATTGGCGAAATAAGAGCCAAGCAAATTAAAGATTTCAACAATTTTAAAGAAGCAGAAGATGAAATTAGTTTCTGCGAAAAACACCATATTAAACCATTATTCATCACCGATAAAAATTATCCGCAACGTTTATTGAATTGTTACGATTCGCCAACATTATTGTATTACCGAGGTAATGCCAACCTAAATAATTCTAAAATTATCAGCATTATCGGCACTCGAAATAATACCGATTACGGAAGAAAAATTACCGAACAAATTGTTGAAGAACTGTCTTCTCAAGATATAGTAATAGTAAGCGGATTAGCGTTTGGCATAGATGCTATTGCACATAAAAAATCGGTACAATTAAATATTCCAACTATTGGCGTGTTAGCCCACGGACTAAATTCAATTTATCCATCACAACACAAAAATTTAGCAACAGAAATGCTATTAAATGGCGGATTACTTACCGAATTTACACAAAACGTAAAAGCAGATAAACACCATTTTCCACGCCGAAATAGAATTGTTGCAGGCATTGCCGATGCAACCATTGTTATTGAAACAGCCAGCAAAGGCGGAAGTATGATTACTGCCGAACTTGCTTATAATTATAATAGAGATGTATTTGCAGTTCCGGGAAAAATAACAGATGCCAAAAGCAGTGGATGCTTACAATTAATTGAACAAAATAAAGCTGTTATTTTTACTTCGGCTGAACGATTTTTATTTGAAATGGGTTGGAGTGAACTCAAAAAATCATTGCCCAAAAAACAAAGAGAATTATTTATAGAATTGAATGATGACGAAAAAATAATTACACAATTATTAGAAAAAAAAGAAACAGTACATATTGATGAACTCTATTTAAAAAGCAATCTTAGCAGTAGTTCTGTGGCAGCCGCTATTTTAAACTTAGAGTTGCAAAATATTATTACATCGCTCCCGGGAAAAATGTATTCTTTGGCATAAAGCTTATTTTAAAGAAAATTGTACTCCGGCCATTAACCAACGTTGAGGCATTGTTGTTCCTAAAAAATCGTTGTACGTTGTATTAAAAATGTTGTCTATTTCGGCAAAGGCAAGCAACTTATTTAATACAAGTTTTTTCTCAAGCTTCATATTCATTACAAAATAATTTTCCGAAACTGCAGCAATAATTGCTGTGCCTATTTGGGGCGTTCTAACTTTATAAATTCCATTTAAACTAACAGCAAAACTTTTGTACAAATATTTAACAGAAAAATTGGAAAGAAATTTAGCATGAGATGATAAATATAAAGTTAATGGACCATTACCTGTTTCGGAATTTAACCATACCAATCCGGCATTTGCCATTAGGCTGCTATTTACAGATACTGTTTTATTAAATTGCATATCCAACTCTGCACCTGAAGTAATAACCTGAGAAATATTTTTTGCCAATAAATAAGTACCCGTTTGTAATAAATTTTCTTTTCGGGGCATATCGCTGTACGATGTATTAGACCAATCAATTAAGCCATTGGAATTACGCTGAAAAATATCGAAAGATACTTTTACATTTTTTCTTGTAAACCAATCAACTCCTAATTCGTAATTCACTGTTTTTTCGGCCGATAAATAGGGATTACCAATTTTACCCGCCGCAACCAAAGTTTTATTGTAATTATTATACAGTTCTGTAAAATCGGCATAACGTATAGTATTGCCTGCACTACCTCTTAATTGGATATTATTTTTTCTGTAAGAAATATTTATTTGCGGAATAACAGTACCGCCACTAATCTCATTCCAATCATACCGTAAAGACGAATTAACAAAAATATTTTTAGCAAAAGTTTGTTGTAACATAGTAAAAGCAGCGAACTGATTAACAGTATGATTGCCGCGATCGTTAGAGTTAATATTCCGACCAACATACTGCCATCCATTTGTTACTATAGTTTTTGCAGAGAAATGATGCACATAAAACGCCGACAATTGAAATAAATTCGAAAAACTTGAGTTAGCACTACTTACATTATTAAATGCAAAATTATCTTCAGTATTTTTAAATCCTACTAATACAGAAAACTGATTATTATTTTTTTCGTAGGTAAGATTGAATTGATTCCAAAAAGTTTTTACTTTTTCGCGAGCTGTATCCGAAATAAAGTTGGTGTAAAAATTTTGAGCAGCAAAATTTCTGCTATCATACGACGTTCTGAAAGCCACATTCCAATGATTAAAATTATGGCTAACTGCAATACCCAAAGTATGGTTATGTACAAAACCATCAATACCTCTTTGAGCTTGCCCCTCTGCATTGTTACTTAAACCTGCAATTTGAAATGTTGTTTTTCCATTAGAATACAATTGCGAAATACTTCCATTCAATAATCCCAATTGCCCTGCCGAAATAGCTGCATTTAACTCATTGGCGGGTTTATTGCGTTGTACAAATGCTTTAGTAATAATATTAATTACACCACCTACAGCATCAGAACCATATAGTGCAGAAGCCGGGCCTTTTAGTATTTCTATTTTTTCAATTTCGTCAAGTGTTACAGGAATATAAGAAGAAAAATGACCGGTATTAGGATCATTTAAACGCAACCCATCTACAATAACCAATACTTGCTGAAAAGTTCCACCCCGAATAGTAAAATCGCTTTGTGATCCCATTGTACCGCGACTTTGCACTTCAACTCCCGGAATATATCGCAACAATTCATCTAACGATTTTACAGGCAATGCAGCAATTTCACTTCCTTTTAATACAAAAATATTTCTGCCCGTTTCAGAAGCATTAATAGGAGTGATTGTTCCTACTACCGTAACCGGATCTAATTCTTTATTTTGACCAAAACAATAATTACCTATCCAACTTAATATTAAAAAAATAATATTTTTTTTCATACAATTATTTTAAAGGCTGCAAAAGTATAGGATGTACAGATGAACAAAACAGTTTGCATAAAAACTTATTAACAAGCATCTCTATTCTAAAGCATGATTAATAAAAAAATTAAAGTATCATTCTTTCATTTGCTAAAAATTAAAATTTAAGATTGGCAGAAAAAACGCATATCCTTATTTTTGCAAATGGCAACAATAAAATCTACCCGCACACAAAAACAATCCTCTCGCTTATTTGGCGAAGGCTTAACTTTCGATGATGTATTATTAATGCCCGCATACAGCCA
>JAKAJX010000163.1 GCA_021824855.1 Bacteroidota bacterium
CCTGGAGCAATAGGCTCTTTGGTATAATCGGCAACAGTACATCCACAGCCTGGTCTAACATTGGCAAGTATTAAAGGTTTATTGCCAATATTTTTGCAACGAAACTTTACCACTACTTTTTCTCCTTTGTTAATTGTTCCAAAACTAACAATAGAATCTAACCATTGAATTTTGGTAAAATTAGCCGAGTCTGTAGCAACTTTTTGCGATGCTTCAAAATCTCTTTCGCTTTTACTTTTACAAGAAACTATTACAGTTGTAAATAATGCTGCCCATAAAAAAAAGTATCTCATAATTGCATTTATTTTATTTGCAAATTTAACGAGCCTTTTGTTTAAAATCTATTTTACTGATTTTTCCTTCAGCTACTAATTCCTTATGAATATTATCTAAAATACCATTTACAAATTGCCCACTTTGCGGAGTACTATAATCTTTTGCCAAATCAATATATTCGTTAATGGTAACTTTTGTAGGAATTGTTTCAAAATACAACAATTCACACAAGCCCATTTGCATAATAATCATATCTAATAAAGCTATTCTATCCGAATCCCAATTTTTAAGTTTGGGTTTAATTAATTCTAAAGCATATTCTTTTTTATCAAGTACGGTAAGTAATAATGTTTTTGCAAAAGTCCATTTTTCTTGCGTCATTATAACAGTTAAATTATATGCTGCAGGCTTTTGCAAATAATTCAGCATCAATTGTTCCATCATTTCGGCATCATCATCCCAATTAGAAAATAGTTCTTCAATATGCGATTGAAATAATTCGTTAGGCAAAAGAATATTTGTAAAAATAAAACTGAGAATTTCCTTTTCTTTTTTCTTTTCTCTACTTAACAAGCCAATATATTCTTGATATTCTGGCGATTCGACCAAATTATTGTATAGCTTTTTTAATAAATCTTTGTCAATATAATTATTGGGTTTATATTCTTCAATAGATTTTTGAAAAGAAGCCGATTCTATTATATTCCATACAAGTTCATTGCCTGCAATTTTGGTGTTTACATTCAAATCTTCTTGAGTAGTTATATTTTTCGAAGCTCTGTGGCGTGCATCAATTTCGGAATATCGGGCTATTTCTATTAAAAAATTAATGAGATAAACAAAGAGTTCTCGGCTTTTATCGAATTGTTTTTGCAATTCAACTACTGAATTAGGAAAAGCTTGTTGATCGTGAATAGTATCAATCACATATAACAGCTGCATTACTTTAACACGGATATTTCTTCTGCTAATCATCGAATAAGAACTTAATTTAAGTTTGCGAAGATAGGGATTGAAAGATAAAGTATGCCGTATGAAATTTTGGCATCGGTTTTTAAAAAACAAATTGCATCTTTGCCGCCATTTATGACAGGCTTACTTTTAATTTTCTGAATATAGTATAAAACTGAAAATTTGGCTACTCTTTTCTATCTGGCAAAAAAATTGATTACTAAAAGCCTGTTTAAATAATCTTATAAACACTAAAATCAAAAACAATATGGCTACTAAAAAGCTCAATGTTACTCCACTTCACGACAGAGTGCTTGTGAAACCAGCAGCTGCCGAAGAAAAAACAGCGGGCGGCATTATTATTCCAGATACCGCAAAAGAAAAACCTCAACGCGGAATTATTGTTGCTGCCGGAAATGGTAAAAAAGATGAACCATTAACTGTAAAGGTGGGCGATACTGTTTTATACGGTAAATATGCCGGTACCGAAATTACAATTGAAGGTCAAGACCTATTGATTATGAGAGAAAGTGATATCCTCGCAATTATATAATTAGTTAGTTTGACACAAATAGAAAACAAGCAGAGTAAATTATCGTCAAATTATCAAATTCAAACATTCTTAAATTAAAATTATGGCTAAACAAATTTTCTTCGATATCGAAGCAAGAAATAAAATGAAAAAAGGCGTTGATACATTGGCCAACGCTGTAAAAGTAACATTAGGTCCTAAAGGTCGTAATGTAGTAATTGAAAAAAAATTCGGTGCACCACAAGTAACTAAAGATGGTGTTACTGTTGCTAAAGAAATTGAATTAGAAGATGCAGTTGAAAATATGGGAGCTCAAATGGTAAAAGAAGTAGCTTCTAAAACTGCCGATATTGCCGGAGATGGTACAACAACAGCTACTGTTTTAGCTCAATCAATCATTAGTGAAGGATTGAAAATGGTTGCTGCAGGTGCTAATCCAATGGATTTAAAACGTGGAATTGACAAAGCAGTTAGCATTGTAGTAGAAAACCTAAAATCACAGTCTCAAACTGTAGGTAGCGATAGCAAAAAAATTCAGCAAGTTGCCTCTATTTCTGCCAACAACGATGATACTATTGGTAAATTAATTGCCGAAGCATTTGCAAAAGTTGGCAAAGAAGGTGTTATTACTGTTGAAGAAGCAAAAGGAACAGATACTTATGTTGATGTAGTGGAAGGTATGCAATTTGATAGAGGATACATTTCTCCTTACTTTGTTACCAACAGCGAAAAAATGGAAGCTGAATTGCAAAATCCTTACATATTAATATATGATAAGAAAATTTCTGCAATGAAAGACATTCTTCATATTTTAGAAAAAGTTGCTCAAAGTGGTCGCCCATTATTAATTATTGCTGAAGATTTAGAAGGTGAAGCATTAGCAACCTTAGTTGTAAATAAATTACGTGGTACACTAAAAGTTGCTGCAGTAAAAGCACCAGGCTTTGGTGATAGAAGAAAAGAAATGTTACAAGATATTGCTATTTTAACTGCAGGTACAGTAGTAAGCGAAGAACAAGGATTTAAATTAGAAAATGCTGATTTAAGCTATTTAGGTCAGGCTGCTTCTGTTACAATAGATAAAGATAATACAACTGTTGTTGGCGGTAAAGGAAAGAAAACAGATATTACTGCCCGCGTAAATCAAATTAAAGCTCAAGTAGAAACCACTACTTCAGATTACGATAAAGAAAAATTACAAGAACGTTTAGCGAAGTTAGCAGGTGGAGTTGCCGTTTTATATATTGGTGCTGCTACAGAAGTTGAAATGAAAGAAAAGAAAGATAGAGTTGATGATGCTTTACATGCTACCCGTGCTGCTGTTGAAGAAGGCATAGTACCTGGTGGTGGTGTAGCTTACATCCGCGCTATTGAAAGTTTAGAAGCAAAAGTAAAAGGACAAATTGCTGATGAACAAACCGGCGTTGCCATTGTACGTCGTGCATTAGAAGAACCAATTAGAATACTTACAGGTAATGCAGGTATCGACGGTTCTATTGTAGTTCAAAAAATTAAAGAAGGAAAAGGCGATTTTGGGTTTAATGCAAGAACAGAAGTGTATGAAAACTCTATGTTTAAAGCAGGTATTATAGATCCAACTAAAGTTAGTCGCGTTGCTTTAGAAAATGCAGCTTCTATTGCGGGTATGTTATTAACTACCGAATGTGTGGTTGCCGACAAACCTAAGCCTGAAGCAGCTATGAACCATGCTCCTGCACCAGATATGGGCGGAATGGGTTATTAATCATTAGCTTATTTCTTATACAAAAAAGTTCTGTTGCAATATCAACAGAACTTTTTTCATTATAAATATCCTATCTATTTAACTTTTTAAAGTTTTAGAAAATCCATCGGCTATTAAACTTTGGGCATATCCATAGCTTAGCATAATAATTACACTTAAAAAATTTTCATCCGGAAATACAAATTTCTGAACAGATAAGGTAGCATCAGAAATAATAAATAATACAGCACCCGGAATAAAATAATTAATTGCATTTTGTTTCCTGCTTCCTGTTCCTAAAATATTAACAGCCATTATTGCCATAATGCTAATAACAGTCATGTATAAAATGATGGGGATTTTAAATGGCTCAAAACTACTGTTGCTATTTAAAAACCTAAATAAATAATAACAAACAATAACTAAAATAATTGCAGCAATAAAAGCTTCCTGACTTTTATACAATCGCAACCGATGAATTCTATAAAAAATAGTTGCATATATAATATGTGTGGCCATAAATGCAATCATTCCAAAAATAAACCATGCATCTCCCTTGTTTATTAATAAAATATCTCCAATCCAAGAAGCAAGTAGGCCAAAAAATACCAAAGTTTTAGTGGTTTGATAATGATTTTTTCTTGCATTTAAAAACACATAAAAAAGCAAAATAGGAATAAGCATAACTTTCACAACCGAAGCATAATATGCTTGCTGAGAGAATATAAGATAACATTCTATCAATAAAAATATCCAAAAAACCAAAATACCTCTTTTTTTAAGCAATTGCATGTTTTAATCTTTAAGTGTAATAATATTTACGAATTTAAGTGCTTTCTATTAAAGAAATTAAAAGATTGATTTTATACTATATAATACGCCTAATCGCTTAACTGAATTCTGTATTTTTGAACAATGTTATCAGAAAAAGAATTGGCATTTAT
>JAKAJX010000001.1 GCA_021824855.1 Bacteroidota bacterium
TGATAAAAAAGTGGCCGCATTTTCAGAATGACTAGAAAGTAAATGAATGAACTTATTTGGATTGATGTTATTTGCTGTATTCAATTCTTTGGTATCTGGCCATTTTTTTTTCAACTCATTGATATAATCAAACCATGCAAACTTCTTAAGAAAATTTTCATTACTAAAAAGCTCATTAAAAATATTTAGAAAATCCTTTACATTTCCTATTATTGGAACACATCCTTTTATGCGATTATTGATTTCAGCTTCCTCACAATCTACATGATAAATCTTCTTTCCGTTTTCAAAAAATTTTGTATCTGCTCCTGTCTGTCTAATATCCAACCTACTTCCAAGAACAATAATCAAATCAGCTTCCCCAAAAGCAATATTTGCCCAACGATTTCCATAACTGCCAATAAATCCAATTCGTTGTTTATGTTTATAAGGAATAGCATCTACTGCCAATAATGATGTAATTACAGGTAATCCTGTCAATTCAAGAAATTCAGAAAATTCATTTGCTGCAAATGCTGCTCTAACGCCTCTACCCACTAAAATTACAGGTCGTTTATAAGTTTGAATGTCATTAGCTAATTGTCCAAATTCAGTAAGATAAGTTTTAGTCATCGGATTCTCCTCTTTCTGCTTATCCTTATTTTCCAGAAAATCATCCTGAATTGCAGCTCTTTGCATATCCATAGGAATATCAATTAATACAGGCCCCGGTCTTCCTTCCATTGATATAGAAAAAGCCATTTCCAAAATTTCAGGTATATCTTCAGCTTTTTCAATTCTAAAACTTGCCTTCGTTATCGGTAAAGCCATGGATACAATATCCGTTTCCTGAAATCCAAGCTGTCGAATATTTCTGTCCCTTTTTTGCTCATGTGTATTTACCTGACCAGTAATAAAAATGGCTGGAGATGAATCAAAATAACAACTACCAATACCTGTAAGAAGATTAGTAGCTCCTGGGCCGCTCGTAGCAAGTGCAACACCAGGTAATCCGCTAATTCTGCCAAACGCATCCGCAGCAAAAGCTGCTGCCTGCTCATGATGCATCGTTATAATATTAATTTTTGTTGATTGCTGCAATGAATCCAATAGATGTGTTATCATCCCTCCTGAAAGCTCAAAAACATGACTGATCCCCTTTCTTTCAAGAAACCTGGCAATAAAATCAGACGCTTTCATTGTAATTTATTTTTATGAGTTGAAGTATAATAATCTATTGTTTTTTTCAACCCTACTTCTAATTCAGTTTCCTCTATTTTATTAACCTGTGTATTAAATTTATTCATATCACCTGCTATCAACATTGACTGATTTTCTCGCATAGGTAAGGATCCAAATTTCAAGTCTACTGAATTTTTTTTACCCATAAGTTCAACAAGTCTTATAATCAAGGTCTTTAATGTAATTATTTTGTTAGCCGATACATTATAAACACCGGAAGCTGCATCTTTCTTTTCTAAACTCAAAACTGCATCAGCCATATCCTCTGCATATAAATAAGCATATTCTTGCTTGCATTCCGTAAAATGTAATTCCTTTTCTCCATCCAGAATTTTATTGATTACTGAAGGTATCAACCAGTTATTTGCCTCTTTTTCTCCATAAAAACTAAATAATCTTAGCCAATACCAAGTTATTCCATTTTGCTCACAAAACAATTCCACTAATACTGATGCTGCAATTTTAACTGTACCGTAAGCATTTTCAGGAAAAAGCTTCCATTCTTCCCTTACAATCTCATTTAATTTTCCGTATTCGGCTTGTGAACCTAACCCTAAAAATTTTCTTGCCTTACTAAACTTGGCTAATTCCAATAAATCCACTAATAAATCAAGATTTTTCAACTGGGCTTTTAGATCATTCCTTTCATTTGGTGATATCCCATCCCATGCAGCATGTATAAAAATATCAGGTTTAAAATTCAAAACTTCTGCTTTCCATCCATCTATGTATATATCAATCCAGATAATATCAACCATGATTTCCGAACATCGCCAAAGCTCAGAACTTTTTCGTCTTAACCCAATAATCTGATAACCGTTTGCATGAAATTTATGAGCAATATGTGAGCCTAAAAAACCAGTTATCCCCGATATTAACACCTTCTTAGGCATTATGAAGAAAATTTAGAATCTGCTGCTCAGTAAGTTGTTTTGTAGCCGATTTATTTTGATAAAAAAGTAGATACCATTCGATTGTTAAATTAACAGCTTCCTCAGCACTTAATCTTGGTGTCCATTTAAGATCGAAATTTGCTTTACTGATATCTAATTTTAATAATCCTGCTTCATGTGGTTGGTCAGAGAAATTCAAATTTGAAGAACTTCCTTTTCCCCATTTTGAAATGGCTATTTCCACAATTTGCCCTACGGTTAAAGTGTCTTGCGTTTCAGGACCGAAATTATATGCCTGTGAATATTTTTTTGGATCATTTAGCGACATTTCACCGAGTTTTAAATATCCTACTAAAGGCTCCAAAACATGTTGCCAAGGTCGAATAGATTTGGGATTTCTAACAATGATTGTTTCTGCGTTTCCTAACGTACGGGCAATATCTGGTAAAAGTCTGTCCTTAGCCCAATCCCCTCCACCAATCACATTACCGGCTCTTGCAACTGCAATAGATTTCTGATGTTTGGCATAATCCTTTATGTTAAAAAATGAATTCCTGTAAGAATCAATCACCAACTCTGCACATGCTTTACTGGCACTATACGGATCATAGCCACCTAACCGATCATTTTCACGGTATGGATATTCCCATTCATTATTATGATAAACTTTATCAGTAGTGATAAGAATAACCTGACACTTTTTTTCTAGTAACCTTACAGCATCCAACAAATTCGCAGTGCCAATTGCATTAACTTCAAAAGTTTCTGAGGGAATTTCATAAGACAATCTTACAAGAGGTTGCGCCGCTAAATGAAAAATAAAGTCTGGCTGAAAATCTAAAACCGATTGAATCAATTTATGTCTATTACGGAGATCCGCAATTACAGAGGTGCAAATTGAGTCACCATCAATTAAATAGTATAAATCATCGGGTATTTGAGGTTGTAATGCATAGCCTCTAATCTCAGCACCCAACATACTCAATATTTTAATTAACCAAGAACCTTTGAATCCGGTATGTCCCGTAACAAAAATTCTCTTTCCCTTGTATGTATTTTTTAACAGTTCTAACATTTTACCATATTTTCCATTCTGCTTTACCCTTATTCCACAACTCATTCAGATCCATTTTGTCTTTTAGAGAATCCATGGGTCTCCAAAATCCGCGATGCTTATAAGAACCTAATTGTTTTTCTTTTGCCAGATTTTCTAATGGCTCCCTTTCCCAGATAGTATCATCTCCTTGTTTTATAAAATCAAAAACTTCGTGTTCACATACAAAATAACCTCCATTGATCCAGCCTGTATCTTCCGGCCTCTTTTCGTGAAAGGATTCTACCAATTCATTTTCATTGATCTGCAACACGCCAAATCTTCCGGAAGGTTGCACGGCAGTAACAGTACAAAGTTTTTTATTGCTTTCATGAAATTTTACAAGGGAAGGAATATCGACATTTGAAACGCCATCACCATAAGTAAGCATAAATCTTTCCTCTCCAATATATTTTTGGATTCTTTTAATTCTACCACCTGTTAATGTATTGGCGCCTGTTTCAACCAGCGTAATTTTCCAATTTTCTGAAAAAGTATTATGAACTTCCAATTTGTTATTTTGCACATCAATTGTTACATCTGATTGATGTAGAAAGTAGTTTGCAAAATATTCTTTTATAATATACCCTTTATATCCCAAACAAATAATAAATTCATTAAACCCATAACTTGAATATATTTTCATAATATGCCAAATAATAGGCATTCCACCAATTTCCACCATTGGCTTGGGACGAATATCTGTTTCTTCTGATAACCTGGTACCTAATCCTCCTGCAAGAATAACAACTTTCATTATACCCACCTTTTAAAGTTTTGAGAAGAAATATTTTATTGTATAAACAAATAAAAGAAGTATGCTAAATATTAATCCCCCAAAACATACACTTAATATCCTCCCCTTCTTCCCATCCTCCAACGGAAATCCCGACTTATCCAATACCTGTATCACCGGTGTTTGCTGACTTAAGTAAATTTTACTGGTTTCTAAATTCTTTACTACTTCGGCATAAATAGTGGCTAATACTGTTTTGTCTCGGGCAGTAATTTCGGTGGGCACCATAGCTTGCTTAATGGCTAAATTGGCATTTAATATTTGCGATTCAGCCGCCTGATAGGATTTGTTGTTTAACAAGGCGTATAAAGAATCAGCTTTTCGTTGTAACCGATCTACATTGGCTTGTGCCGTGCCTGTTTTTAGCGTAATGTATAATGTTTTGGCTTCATTCACCAATCGCTCGGTAAGGTATTTAGAGAATTTTTCGTTTTTAGAGGTTACAGATACTTTTATTAATGAGGCTTTTTTTCTTGCCCAATCTACCGTTAAATAATTTTTTATTACTTGCTTATAAATAACGCCCAATACCGAATCTTGCACTAAGCTCATGGTGTCGGGATTACGCACTTGCTCAAAACTAATGCCGGATAGTCGTTCTTTCTTCGCCCATGCTTTTTTTAGTTTGGTAAAATCTAAAAACAAATCGGCCAATGTCGCAGAGCCGGTACTATCTACCTTACTTAATAAAACTTTCTCTACAATATTTTTTGAGGGAATAATCTCTAATAAATTATCGCCTGAAAATAAACTGCTGCCCGAACCACCGCCAATATTAAATCCAAATTGCCCGGCCAAACTGGCCAATCCACCACCATTTACAGTACTTTCTTGTAAAATAAAAGTACAGTCGGCCGTATATTTCGGGCTTTGTATATAATAATACCCCAAACCGGCTACGGCACCTAAAATGCCTGCCACTACAAAATGCAACCATTTGGTTTTGAGATATTGAAGAAACGCTTTTATTTTTTGAATAAGTTCTGCCAAAGATATTTCATCGGAAGAGGAATGATTGGGTTCCATGGGTTGTGCTGATTGCTTAATTTTTTACTTTGGGAATTATTTTTTGAAATGAATTTAGATACTTTTTATTCTCTTACTTTTTTGTCTTGATACAAAAAAGTAGCAAAAAAAATCAAGCCTATCGAAAAATGCTGATACAACTACAGATCGCTTCACTAAGAAAATGAACTCGTCGCTTCGCTCCTCAAACAGCATTTTCTTTTTCGTTTCGCTACCTTGTTGTATTCCATCATTTTTCTAAGGGCGATTATCACAAATTATTTTCTTCCTTTTTTTAAAATTGATATTCAAAAGCTGAAATCACAGTAGCACCAAAGCTTAATCGAAGCATTTCCCGAAAATATCCCGTATTTATTTTCGGGTGGCTTTTTTGGTTACTTTTTTTCCATAAAAAAAGTAAAAAACTATTTTCTTTAAAATTGATTTTAGATACTCTTGGTTTACTTACTTTTTGTCTTGATACAAAAGGCAAAACCCGATACAATCCACGATTAAATATTCTTGACGATCTAATAGCTGTAATGATTTCTTCTGCTGTTTCATCAGATTGATATGCTCCAAAAAGCGATTCAATAGTGGTTGCAGAAGATATTTTATGTTCTTTCAAAGATTGCGAAAGCTTCGAAATTAAATCAAGTTTACTTTCAGGATTGAGATTTTGCAGAATTTCAAAATAATAATCTGCCAAACTGATATATTGAAAAGATGAATTCATTGTTTATTCCTAAAAATTGATATTCAAAAGCTGAAGCCACAGTAGCACTACAGCTTAATCGAAGCGTTTCCCGAAAATATCCCGTATTTATTTTCGGGTGGCTTTTTTGGTTACTTTTTTTTCCATAAAAAAAAGTAAAAACGCTTTTCTTAAAATTGAATTTGAATACTTCTTTATAATCCCAAACTTTTTAAAATTAAATACGTGGTAGCCAATCCCGATAAAACTGCTCCAATAGCTCCTGCATCAGCCAATGTACTGGCAACCCGAATTTTTTTAGCCGGCACAAATATTTCGGCACCAGGTTCTATGGATGGGTAAGTTCTTATCATTAAAAAATGATGGGTTCTTTTAATTTGACCATTGGCATATACCACAAAACTCCGCGACCTTAATGCTCTTGGAGAAAAACCACCCGATTCTCCAATATAATATTTAAGCGATTTATCTTTTACATATACCACTTGCTTGGGTATATAAACCGAACCGGTTGTTTTAATAGTTTGCAGCGTGGTGGGTACACTTAATTCATCGCCGTTTTGTAAATAAATATCGTATACCGAACCGGGTTGTGCCAATGCTTCTTGCAAACGAATACCTACTCCGCTGGCATTGGCATTGAGGGAATTTAATAAACTATCTTTATTTAGTTGACTGGTACTATCGGAGATGGCCAATAAGTCTAATTTACTAATATTATTCAATTTTCTATTGCCATCGGTTAAAAGATTATCTCGCAATAAAACAGCTCCTTGCGGATAAGCAGTAGATTTTAGTCCGCCGGCTCTTGCAATTAATGCACTTAAAGTTTCTTTTTTACGCTCAATTGTATATTGCCCTGGATACATTACTTCGCCTTCTACGGTAACGGTAATTTGCTCTTGATACGAAGGATTTTTGCGTATGGTTATAATATCAAAAGGCTCTAATGTAAAATGTGCTGCACGTATATTTTCGGATAAATTTTTATGCAGTTCAATGGTAGTAATAATAGCGTATTGCTGTTTTTCCGATTCGCTGGTACTATCTTTTATTCTGCGTGCAATATCTATTCTTGTATTACTGGCACTTTCTTTAAATCCGCCGGCCATTAAAATAACGTCTTGCAATTGCAAACTATCGGTATAGGTATAAACACCCGGTTTATTTACTTCACCAACAATACTGATGGAATCTTTGGGCTTTATATCGAATACACTGAATATTTTTATAGAATCTTCTCTTTGTAAAATAATATCGTTTTTACCATTCACAATATCGGCAACATTAAAGTCTTGAATAATAGGCACATATTGATCGTTCCTTCTACTTATTATACCTCTTTGCAAATAAGCATCTTCTCGCAAATTGGCTGTTTGCAATAAATTTTTTAAAGAAGAAAAATTAGATAATGAATATACGCCGGGATGATACACCGCTCCATCAATAATAATGCGATTGGTATAACGATTAAATATGGCATCTACATAACAACTATCGCCCGAACGAAATGTAAATGATCCAAACTCTGCCGTAGGAACGGTTATGGCTTCTTTTTGACTATGAGTTACTCGCACCACTCTAATAAAATCTTTAAAAGCCCTATCCGAAAATCCGCCCGAAACAGATAACAAATCTTTCATGTTATCGGTATTTCGCACTTCATAAATTGCAGGTCTTTTTATAGCTCCCGTAAAAATTACTCGCTTTAACTACCGTTTTACTTTTATAATATCATCATCTTCTAAACGCAAACTTTTACTTAAATCGCCTTTTAATAAAAAATCGTATAAATCAAAATTGGCCATTACTTTTCCGTTGCGTATTAATTCAATATCTCTGTAAGATCCAATGGCATTAGGCCCTCCGGCAACATACAACGCATTTACCAAAGAGGCTAAAGAAGGCAAACTATACGTGCCGGGTTTAGCAATTTCGCCAATCATTGTAATTCTAATGGTGCGTATTTGTCCTAAGGTAATTTGTACCGAAGTTTTACCGCTGGCAATTTGCGGATAAATGGCAACTAATTTTGATTTGATTTTTTGTGTGGCATCATCAAAATTTAATCCGCTTATTTTTATCGGACCTAAATTAGGAATACGAATGATGCCTTCGGGATTTACCTGCAATTTAAAAGCAGCATCGGAATAGCCGAATAAATCGATATTAATTTTATCGCCCGTTCCAATTACATAATTTTTGGGTGTAGGTATTTGTAAATTAGGCTCGAAAGTTAAGTTATCGGTAGAAAATAATTCTGAGCCAAAAATAGTTAATGCATTGGCTGTATAAATAGTAGCAGGTTTAGCATTGCGACTTACTACTTTATTACGCAAATCGTTACTGTCTGCAATGTTTTTACCCGAAGCGTTAAATCCGCCCGCATTAGATGCTGCTATTCTTTGCTTCAATTTTTGAATTTGTTCTTCACTTAAACCCTTTTCTCTTGCCTTTGCTTCTAATTCTGCTGAACTTAATCCCGAACTATTAGCCAATCCAAGATATTGCATTAATTGTGCATCGGATACTTGATCAACATTAATATTGGTAGGTAAAGATTGACCATCAGAATGCATGGCAATAAGCAATACTGCCACAATACAAAAAAGTGTATTAATAATTTTTTTCATGAACGCTTTTTAGAATAAAAATTTTAAAAGTAGTACAACTATGCAATGTGCTACCGGCAGCATCTACAAATCTATTATCGGGAAAAAAGAAAATAAGCAACGAGGTATTCTTCATTTCTATTAAAAACCTTACCCAATAAGGTTAGTATTATTTACGGCTTCGCCACCCTCAGTTACAGCGAACCAAATTACCTATGCACAAATATAGTACACTTATAATAAGCTGTAAATGAATACTTAAAGATATAATGATTCTTTTATCGGGGGAGGCGGCAAAAATAGGGGAACAGATAATAACAAAAAAAATTATTTGAGATATTTATATCATCTCCAAGATGTAAAAAAAATTCAGAGGTTACTTTAACAAAGTGGGTAAAATAATCTTCCATGGCATTTGCCAAGCATTTAAAGCAGGTCTTTTTTATTGCTTAATTTCTTACCTTCGCCCACTTTAAAATCAATCTGTGTAAGATTGGCAAGAAGTTGATATGCGTAAACAATACAGAGAGTTTTCGGGTTTGCATTTACCCTCTATTGAAAAGGAAATATTAAATAAATGGCAAGAAAGTAATGCCTTTGAAAAAAGTGTGCAATTACGTGAAGGCAAAATACCATTTGTGTTTTACGAGGGTCCGCCCAGTGCCAATGGCATGCCCGGTATTCACCATGTTATTTCACGAACATTAAAAGATTTAATTTGCAGGTATAAAACCATGCAAGGTTTTCAGGTAAACCGCAAAGGCGGATGGGATACCCACGGATTACCGGTTGAATTGGGTGTTGAAAAAGAATTGGGTATTACAAAAGAAGATATTGGTAAAAAAATTTCGGTTGAAACCTATAACCAACAATGCCGCGAAGCAGTATTACGCTATAAAGATAAATGGGATGAGCTTACTACTAAAATGGGATATTGGGTTGATTTAAACGATCCTTATATCACGTTTCAAAATAATTATATTGAAAGCTTGTGGTGGCTGTTAAAAAAATTATACAACAGAGGTTTACTTTACGAAAGTGTAAGTATTCAGCCCTATTCGCCTGCTGCAGGAACCGGCTTAAGCTCGCATGAATTAAACCAACCCGGCACTTATAAAGAAGTAAAAGATACCAGTTGTGTGGCAATGTTTAGAGCTGTTCAGGATGAAAAAAGTCAATTTTTGCATGATGCCGTAAATGGTGATGAAGTTTTCTTTTTAGCATGGACAACCACTCCATGGACATTACCTTCTAATCTCGGATTAACCGTTGGAGAAAAAATTGATTATGTATTGGTAAAAACTTTTAATCCGTACACGCATTTGCCAATTAATATTGTTCTCGCTAAAGCTTTATTACACAAATATTTTAAAGAAGAAGGCGAAAATGGCCATTTCGAAAACTATTCAGCCGATACCAAAATTCTGCCATGGAAAATCATGGCCGAATGTAAAGGTTACGAATTAGAAGGCTGTGGCTACGAGCAGTTAATGCCTTACGATGCCAATAAAATAAATAATCCTAACTCATTTAAATTATTGTTGGGAGATTTTGTAACCACCGAAGATGGTACCGGCATTGTTCACACCGCTCCTGCTTTTGGAGCAGATGATTATAGAGTAGGCAGAAAATATAATATAGGTATTTTAACTATGGTTGACAGGCAAGGTAAATTTGTAGAGGGTTTGGGAGAATTTAGCAATCGCTATGTAAAAAATTATACCGATGAAAAAGATTATGTAGATGTAAATATTGATATCTGCGTAAAATTAAAAAAAGAAAACAGAGCTTTTAAAGTAGAAAAATACGAACACAGTTATCCGCATTGCTGGCGAACCGATAAACCCATATTGTACTATCCTTTAGATGCTTGGTTTATTAAAACCACCGATTTGAGAGATAGAATGGTAGAGCTTAATAAAACCATTCAATGGAAACCGAAGAGTACCGGTGAAGGACGATTTGGTAACTGGTTAGAGAATATGGTAGATTGGAATTTAAGTCGCAGCCGATACTGGGGCACCGCCTTACCTATATGGAGAACAGAAGATGGCAGCGAAGAAATTTGTATCGGTTCAATAGAAGAATTAACCAACGAATTTCAAAAAGCCGTTGCAGCAGGATTGAATACAAATTCGGCTTTTACTATTAAAGATTCAAAATTAGATATAGACTTACACAAACCTTTTGTAGATGCTATTGAATTGGTAAGTGCATCTGGAAAATTAATGAAACGTGTGCCAGATTTAGTAGATGTTTGGTTCGATAGTGGTGCCATGCCTTATGCACAATGGCATTTTCCGTTCGAGAATAAAGAAATATTTGCCAAAAATTATCCGGCCGATTTTATTGCCGAAGGAGTTGATCAAACACGTGGATGGTTTTATACACTCCACGCAATTGGCTCACTGATAAAAGAAGATATTCAGCAAGAATTAAAAGAAGCAGGTTTCGAAGCAACTGATGAAAAATATCCGGGACTTGCCTATAAAACAGTTGTATCGAATGGTTTGGTATTAGATAAGAATGGCAACAAAATGAGTAAGCGTTTGGGCAATGTGGTAAATCCTTTCGAAACAATTGAAACATTTGGTGCCGATGCTACAAGATGGTATTTAATTACCAACGCATCGCCATGGGATAATTTAAAATTCGATTTAGAAGGAATTAAAGAAGTGCAACGGAAATTTTTTGGCACACTGTATAACACGTATCAATTCTTTGCATTATATGCCAATGTTGACGGTTTTGCATTTGAACAAGCAGCCATTCCATTACAAGAAAGACCGGAAATTGACAGATGGATTTTATCATCGCTCAATACACTCATTAAAAAAGTTACCGAAGCATTCAATGAATATGAGCCCACCATTGCGGGCAGATTAATTGAATCGTTTTTAGATGAACACTTGAGCAATTGGTATGTACGCCTTTGTCGTAGAAGATTTTGGAAAGGAGAATATGAAACCGATAAAATTTCGGCTTACCAAACTTTATATGAATGTTTAGAAACTTTGGTGAAGCTAATGGCACCCATTTCGCCGTTTTTCAGTGAAGCTGTTTTTGGCAATTTAGAAGCAGTAACCAACCGAAATAAAGTAGATTCGGTGCATCATGCAGATTTTCCAAAAGCCAATGAAGCTGCCATTGATACTGCCTTAGAAGAAAGAATGCAATTAGCACAAGATGTATGTTCTTTGGTATTATCGCTCCGCAAAAAAATTAATATTAAAGTTCGCCAGCCACTACAAAAAATATTAATACCGGTATTAACTCCGCAAATGAAAGAGCAATTAGAGAAAGTGGAGAATTTAATACAGTCTGAAGTGAATGTAAAATTGGTAGAATACATTACCGAAACACAAGGTTTTATTAAGAAAAAAATAAAAGCCAACTTTAAAACTTTAGGAGCAAAATTAGGTGCCAGTATGAAGGAGGCTGCAAATCAAATAAGCAATTTTTCGCAGGCACAAATAGCAGATTTAGAACAAAATGGAACTATCTTACTCAATTTATCTGCATTAAATTTTCAACTTTTGATAAGCGATGTAGAAATTGCTGCCGAGGATATTCCGGGATGGAGTGTTGCTACCAAAGGAAGTGTAACGGTTGCCTTAGATACTACCCTTACCGATGACCTTAGAAAAGAAGGAGATGCCCGAGAATTAATTAATCGAATACAAAATATTAGAAAACAGAGCGGATTTGAGCTAACAGACCGTATATTCGTAGAATTGCTTGACAATGAAAATGTCAAGCCTTCAATCATTCAATATAAAAACTATATTTGCGGCGAAATTTTGGCAGACGATATTCAATTTGTTTCGGAATTGCCCAATGGCACCGAAATTGAAGTAAATGATGCGTTGCTGAAAATTGCAATAAACAAAAAAGGTTAAGTGTATGGCTACTAAAAAACCAGCATCTAAAAAAGCTCCGGCTAAAAAGCCCGTAGCTAAACCTGCTCCTAAAAAAGCAGCTCCGGCTAAAAAAGTGGTACCTGCTAAAAAAGCAGCAAAACCTGTAGCTAAACCTGCTCCTAAAAAAGCAGCTCCGGCTAAAAAAGTGGTGCCTGCTAAAAAGGCAGCAAAACCTGTAGCTAAACCTGCTCCTAAAAAAGCAGCTCCGGCTAAAAAAATTGCTAAGCCAATTGCTCATCATCCCAATCACCCAAAAGTTGAAACTAAGAAAATTAGTACACCCGTTGCTCATAAACCCACCAAAAAAGTAGAACCACCCAAAGAAGTGAAGGTTCCTAAAACAAGTGTAAAAACTAGTGTGCCTTATAGCCCGGGATATACTCCTTTAGAAAAAAGAATTGAATCCACCAAATCAACAGAACCAATGGTAAGATATAATGATTCGGAATTAAATGAATTCAGAGAATTAATTGCTAAAAAATTAGAAGCTGCCAAAAAAGAATTAGCGTATTTACAAGGTTTAATAACACGTAAAGATGAAATGGGTGGCGATGAAAGCGAAAGCCGATACGTTACAATGGAAGATGGCGGAATGAGTATGGAACGTGAACAATTGAGCCAAATGGCCAGTCGCCAAATTACTTATATCGATCATTTAGAAAAAGCAATCATGCGAATTGAAAATAAAACGTATGGTATTTGCAGAGTTACAGGAAGATTAATTGATAAAGCTCGTTTACGTGCCGTTCCACATGCTACATTAAGTTTAGAAGCAAAGTTGGGTTTGGTAAAACCTACAAGTGAACAATAAATTACATCTTATTAGTATAAAAATAGCTTTAAAGCCGCCGAAAGGTGGCTTTTTTAGTATCCTATTCAACCTAAAAAAATTTACAGGTTGATGAAATAACATTGCCATTTATCTAACAATAAATGGCAATTTTTCGGTGTAATAAAGCCTATAGGAAAAAATTAATTATTAGGCATACTAATAGTGGCAGTTAACAAGTTTTCATCAATCAGCTTTTTAAAACTTGGCTTAGGCAAAGCACCTAACTGCATCATAGGTAATCCTTCGGTAGGAATAAATAATAAAGATGGAATACTTTGGATTTGAAAAACGGCGGCTAACTCCTGCTCTACTTCTGTATCTACTTTATAAAAAATAATTTTGTCTTTATATTCAACAGATAATTCTTCAATTACTTTAGCAACCATTCTGCAAGGAGCACACCAATCGGCATAAAAATCAATAACAACAGGAGTTGTTCCTTTAAATTTCCAATCTTTTTCTTTTGTATAATCGAAAATATTACTTTTAAATGCTTCGGTAGTTAATTGTATGGATGACATAAATATTTTTTGCGAAAATACACTGAGCAGTTTTATTGATGGGTGATAAGAGTTACCTACCGCATTTATAAAAAATCGGTAATAGCGACAAGTATTTCTGAAGGCGAGAATTGATGCTGGGGAGAATTCCGTCGAGCCCCAACTGATGCTGAGCGATGATTTGTCGCTGAAAGTTGTTCCGTCCGCCCCAATTTTAGCAACACTTTTGTTGGGCGAAGTACTAGAATAATTCTCCTTTAAAATCTTTTAATGGAATCACCAAATCTAAAAGTTGAACAGAAAAGCTCTTAGCATTTTGTAAAGGAGTAAATATTTGTGAGAACGATTTTTTATCTTTTGTAATATAAGCCTCAATTTTTCTATTATAAATCTGTGCAATTAATTTACAATCATCTTTAACTACGAGCCTATCTATACCCTTTGTTTTGTCCTTATTCTCAAGCAAGATTGAATGAAATTCGCCAGAAGATTTACCATCAAGAAAATCGAATGGAATAATTTTCATTGTACGAAGTGGTAAATTAGTCGCATCGTCTTTTACACTATACTCAGAAATCACAATTGTCGATAAATACATTTCAATCTTATTTTCAAGGAAATACTGAAAATATTCAACTGTATTTTTGTGAAATTCGTCATCTCTTTTTAACAACCGTATACAGAAAGACGTGTCGAGTAGAATACTATTCATATACACCACCTCCTCTTATTTGCTCAAGCCATTCATCCACGTTTTCAATTTTAGAAAGGTTTGGAGTTGCTTTTGCAATTAATAAATCTAGTTCTGATTTATCAAATACTGGATTATATTCAATAAAATGTTCAAGTTTCAAGTCAAAGGGCTTACCTGTCTCAATGCTCATTTTACCTGAGGCTTTAACTCCGTAAATTTTGTAAACTCTCTTTTCGCCTTCTAATATTTGCTCTTTTGTAGCGGATATCGTTAATTTCCCGTACTCCTTGTTAATTATATGAAAGTTAGGATTTATTCCTCCTTCCTGATAAACCTCACCATACAAAGTAAAATCTGTATTTATCCAATCTGGGGCAACATTGTAATAATTGGTGTTTTTGTCGATTACTAAAGTTTTTTGATCAGATGCAGATGTGCTAAAAGTAATCTCTAAGTCCTTTTCTCTAGCTTTTCTTTGAAACTTTTCAAGTATGTCTGCTCTTCTAAAGTCAAGGAAGTCAACTGTTTTTCTATTAGCGACTTCACCTATTAGACTATTAAAAATAATCACACTAGTTATTGGTAAAGAAAACAAATGTTTTGCGGATCCTTCTTCAATTTTATACGAAATTAAAGGTCTATCAGTTTTCTCATTGCGAGTCGGGAATAAAAAATTCTCAATATCAGTTATAACTTCTCTAATTTCAGTTATGTCCACATCTAATGGAGTCAACTGCTTTCCATTGACTGTACCCTTAAACCTTACTTCTATTTGACCTTTTTCTTCCATTAATTCAAAAATAACTAAATAATTGGTACTAAATTTAAGAAAATTCCTTCTTTTGAGAAGGTTAAAATTTCGCCCAACATAGTGATTTATGTTACTGTTCAAATGCGTACCTGCCTATACTTTCGCACACAAATAAATAAAGCAAAAGTAAAAAGTAGTATTATGAAAGAAACAATTATTGATGTAAGAACTCCCGGAGAATTTTTTGGCGGACACGTTGAAGGCAGTATCAATATTCCACTGAATGAACTGCCCACAAGAGTAGAAGAAATTAAAAATATTTCGGCTCCTCTTATTTTATGTTGTGCAAGTGGTGCCAGAAGTACGCAAGCTGCCATGTATCTTAAAAGTTTAGGTATTGCTTGCGAAAATGGCGGAAGTTGGATTAGTTTATTGAATAAAGGATTATAATGCAAACAATAAAACAAATGCTGTTTAGCGGTTGGAGTATTATGCGTTTATTACGCTTAATACTCGGAACAATTATTGGCATACAAGCTATTGAACAACACGATTCTTTATCCGGATTAGTGGCAGCTTTCTTTTTATTTCAAGCAATTACCAATACCGGTTGTTGCGGTGCACAAGGTTGCAATGTTCCTACAACTATTAAAAAAGATGCTTCAACGGAAGATGTATCGTATGAAGAGATAAAATAGTTTTATTTTTTAGGTTAGAAGTGAATAATAAAAGAGGTAATTTTCAGCATGATTAGCAAGAGAATTACTTCTTTTATTTTAGTATTAGTTCAGTTTAGTTGTATAGGCTATTTTTTATTTACTGCCCGGTTACATTTCTTTTCTTACTTTACTTATGTATTACTACTTATTGCATTGGCATTGGGTGTTTATGCTATAATATGTATGCAATGGAAAAATTTTTCGGTAATGCCCGAACCCAAAAACAATTCTATTTTCATACGCAAAGGTCCTTATCAGTTTATTCGTCATCCAATGTACACATCGGTTTTATTGTTCTGTGCATCATTTGTTATAGCCAACTTTAATTATGCCAATATTGGTATCTATTGTATACTTACTGTTGATCTTATTATAAAAATTAAAAGAGAAGAAAAATATTTATTACAGCAGTTTCCCCAATATGCCAATTATTGTATGCAAACCAAGCAACTTATTCCGTTTATTTGGTAAACTCAATTATTAGCAATCATTCGTATTACCGAAGCATGTCCATTATGAAAAGCACCTTCTGTTAAATAAATATCTTTCTCTTCCAACAACGTAATAGTTAAGCCACTAAAATCTGCCATTAACTCTTCTTTAGAATATAAAAGTTGCGTTGATTGAGGCCCGCCGGATGTATGATTGATTTGATTTTTATGAAAGGCTTCAAGCAGAATAGTTCCCTTTGGCTGCAAGGATGCAATGAGTTGTTGATGAAATAATTTTCTACTTGACTCCGCTATATGAACATAAATTGATGCAATAAGCTGATATTGCTTATCGGGCATATATTCTTCTATACTTTTTTGTATATAATTAATTGAAACATTTTCTTCATTTGCTTTCTGCAATGCCTTTTCAACTGCTATAGAACTAAAATCAAAAGCACTTACTTGCCAACCTTTTTTAGCAGCATATATTGCATTTCTTCCTTCGCCTTCGCAAGGCAACAATAAAGTACCGGCTTCTGCATTATCAATGTATTCTTTAAAAAACATATTAGGCTGCCAGCCATAAACAGTTGCATTGTTTTTATATCGTTGATTCCAAAAGTTGGATGCATCGGTTGCTTTCATAATTAGTTTTTACAAAAGAAGATTGTATGCTGCAATTGTTTTGTAATTATTGTTACAAAAACAATTATTACAATTAAAAAGCGGCTACAATATTGGTATGATATTGTAACCGCTTTTTACAGTTACACGTAACAATTAAATAACTACTGCTATTTATTGAATAGTAATCCCTTCTTTTATATCATCATTCGCATTCACAATTACTTTTTCGCCTTCCTTAATATCTCCAAAAATTTCAACTTTATCGATAGATTCATTACCGGTAGTTACATCCACTTTAACCGATTTATTATCGCGTACGGCAATAACATATTTTCTTTCGGTAGAAGTTACAACCGCCGATTTAGGAACGCTTAATGCACCTGTAGTACCTTTAGCATCGTACACAACATCGGCAAACATACCCGGTGCCAACTTTTCATCATTATTATACACATCTAATTCAATTCTCTCAACATGCATTTGTGTATTAATATTCATCGATTTTCTACTAATTACGCCAACCATTTTTTTACCCGGAAAAGCATCTACAACAAACGAAAGTGTATCGTGTTGTTTTAATTGTGCAGAAACATTTTCAGGAATATCTACTTCCAAACGCAAGTGTTTTACCTCTTTTAATTCTAACATAGGAATATCTTTAATAGCTGCACTAACCAATGCACCCGGATGAACATTACGAATGGTTATTACCCCATCGAATGGAGCAATAACTTTTAAATATTCCATCATAGTTTGTTGCATATTCCAATTAGCTTTTTCGGCATTACTTAATGCACTATCTGCTTCCATTTTTGTTTTAGCAGAAGATAAGTCGAGCGGAGAAACGGCACCAGGTGTTTGTGCTGCTTCAATTAATCGGAAATATTTGTCTTTATCAATTGAAAAATCTGATTTAGCTCTGGCAAATTTTTCTTTCGCTTGCAATACTGCTTCTTCTAATTCGGGAGCTTCCAATATCATTAACAAATCGCCTTTTTTCACTTTAGAACCAATATCAACTAATACTGTTTTTACGTATCCGTTTACTTTAGGAAAAATACTAACTTGTTGATAAGCCACTAATTGAGAAGGCAATTTTAATTGAGTAGTAACACCTTTTTGTTCTACCAATGCTACATCGTAATGAATGGGTGCGTTTTTGTTAGCATCCTTTTTAGTATCGTCTTGTTTTTTATCCGAACAAGCAACTAAAAGCGTAACAAATAACAGTGAACTAACTATTTTCATGTATGTATTTTTTATATAAGAATAATTGATGGCTACCATGGTTAAATATTTTTTGTTTGAGTAGTTAAATCTTGATCATCTTCCGGTAAGAGAGATACATCTTTAAAAGAAGTTTTTTGCTGAATCCAAGCATATACTAATGGAACTATCATTAACGCTGCAAAAGTAGATGCTGCAAGCCCGCCTATTACGGCACGACCTAATGGTGCAGATTGATCTCCGGCTTCACCTAAACCGCTTGCCATAGGAATCATACCGGCAATCATAGCCAAACTGGTCATTAAAATGGGTCTTAACCGAATACTGGCGGCTACAACGGCTGCTTTAAATGGATCTTTATATTCTAACCTCAATTTTTCGGCATTTGTTACAATTAAAATGGCATTTGCCACCGATACACCTACCGACATGATAATACCCATATACGATTGTAAATTAAGTGTAGCACCGGTTGCTAATAACATAAGCATGGCACCTAATAAAACCGCAGGTACGGTAGATAATACTGCTAATGATAATCCAAAAGATTGATAGTTAGCTGCCATTAATAACAATATTACAATAATGGCTGCCACCAATCCATTTTGAAGTGTATCTAAGGTTTCGGTAAGTAAGGATGACATTCCTTTTACTTCGGTTATTAAGCCTACCGGAGGTTGCCCTAATTCTTTAATAGCTTTTTCAACTACACTGGTAGCATATCCCAAATCTTTTCCATAAATATTGGCACTTACGGTAAGAAATCTTCTGGGGCCAGAACGGTCGTACTCTCCCGGAATAGTATCTACACTTAAATCTGCAACATCGGCTAAGATAGGCCGCAATTGACCTTTTACCAATGGAACAGATCTTAACTGTTCTACCGAATTCATAATATATTCCGGAATTTGAACTTGTGTTTGATACGTGTACGATGTTTTATCATCTAACCATAAATTTTTATTGGTATAACGGCTCGATGAAGTGGCATCGGTTACACTTTTAGAAACATCGTCAATTGATAAACCCATTTGAGAAAGTTTAGTTCTATCAATCTTTATGTTAATATTAGGAAAGTTAAGCGGTTGTGCAATTTGCACATCGCGTAAAAAAGAAACTTTATGCAATTTATCGGTAAGGCTTTTTGCATAGGTTTCAATATCCTTCATATTTTTTCCGGCAACACGTACTTCAATGGGGGTTGATGCACCTTGAGCCATAATTTTTTCGGTTAATTCTATTGGCTCAAATGATACGCGTATTTCGGGAAAAGAGGTAGCAATACTTTTGCGTAAAGATTCTTTTAAATCATCCATCTTTCCTTTAAAACCTTCGCTTAAATTTACTTGAATTAAAGCTTCATGCGTACCGCTCGAGAAAATGTATAAGTTACTGGTTCCAAAATTACTGGGTATTACACCAACATGAGCCGAAGTAATAGCAATATTTCCATTTACTGTAGAATCAATAATATCCAGAATTTTTTTAGTGGCTCTTTCCGTAACTTCTAACCTTGTACCATCGGGTTCTTTAATGTGCAATTGCAATTGACCATTATTGCTTTTAGGCAATAAATCTTTACCAATAATTACAAAACAAGTACCTGCCGAAGCAAAAGCAATAATAAAATAAAAGGTTCCAATAATTTTTCGTTTAGGCATCCATTTCTCCAAACGAGAGGCTAATGCCATTTTTATTTTTTGGAATAACCCATTTTCGTGGGCATTATGATGGTCTTCGAATTGATGTCTTTTAACTTCTTCAATTTCTTCTTCATTCAAAGCAAGTCCGGCATGTGCATGTTCTTTGTGATGATGATATTGAAACATTTCTGCATTTAATAGCCAATTAGAAATAATAGGTACTAAAGTTTGAGCAGCTATGTAAGAAATAATCATGGCAAAACCAATAGCCAAAGAAATAGGTAAAAACATGGCTTTAGGCACACCAGTCATAATGAAAGATGGTGCAAATACAGCAAGGATACTTAATAAGATAAGTAATAAGGGAAAAGATATTTCGGTACAAGCATCTAAAATAGCTTGCTTTTTATTTTTCCCCATTTCTAAATGCTGATGAATATTTTCTATGGTAACCGTGGCCTGATCGACGAGAATACCAATAGCTAAAGCCAAACCACTTAATGTCATTATATTAATGGTTTGTCCGGCTAATTTTAAGAAAAATACCGTACCCAATACCGATATTGGAATGGTAATAATTACCACCAAGCTACTCCGCCAATCTTTTAAGAAAAGTAATACCATTAATCCGGTGAGTATGGCTCCCAGAATACCTTCCGTCATTAAACTCTTTGCCGCATTTATTACGAAGATGGATTGGTCGAACTCGTAACTAATATTCACATCATCGGGTAAAAGAGATTTCATTTCGGGCAATTTCTTCCTCAATGCTTGTACTACATCCCATGTGGAGGCATCGGCGGTTTTTACCACAGGAATATATACCGATCTTTTGCCATTTACCAATGCATAATCAACTGTAATATCGGCGGCATCGGCAACTTTGGCTACATCTTTAATAAATACGGTAGAAGCTCCATTACTTTTTACAGGAATATCATCAAACTGTTTTACTCTATCTTCTAAAGAATTAATAGAAGTAATGTACATAATATTATTCACCCGCAAATTACCCGAAGGTGTAATGGCATTATTATGTACCAAAGCATTTACCACTTCATCGGGAGATAAATTAAAATTGCTTAATTTTTGAGGATCTACATTAACAACAACCGTTCTTGCATTAGAACCAAAAGGAGGAGCAGAACTCATACCCGGAATAGTAGCAAATAAGGGTCGAACACGAGTTAATGCCAAATCGAATATATCTTTTAATGACCTTGTTTTAGAACTAAATACCAATTCACCCACCGGCAGAGAAGATGCATCGAACCTAATTACCACCGGAGGTAAAGCACCCGGCGGAAAAAATGCCATTGTTCTATTTACCTGTAAAGCCACTTGCGCAGAGGCTTCGGCCATATTGGTACTTTCGTAAAATGTTAGTTTAATTAAGGATAATCCTTGTACGTTTTTACTTTCAATATTTTTTACACCATTAATATATAAAAATTGATCTTGCATTCTGGTGGCAAAAAAACCTTCCATTTGCTTAGGGCTCATACCTCCGTACTGTTCTACCACATAAATAGTAGGCAAATTCAGTTGAGGAAAAATATCAATGGGGATGGTTTTAATGGCAACTACCGAAAATAATAACAAGCCAATAAACAACACCAAAATAGTAATGGGCCTCTTTAATGCGGCTTTAACCATGATTTTTTTTATTTAATAAGTTGAATAAATGAATCGATATTACCGGTAGCAGAAGCTTTATCAACTTTTGCTAAATACCAACTGCTTAATGCTTCTATATAATCTGTTTGCGAACGATACAATACAAATGCAGCATTAGTAAGGTCTATTAAATTTATAATACCGGCTTTATATTGAGCTAATGTTTGATTAAAAACTTCAACAGCAGCTTCCATTTGATTGGGTAATTCTCGTAAATTACTTGAATAAGTATATAATGCATTATCTGCTTGTAAAGAGGCATTAGAAAGTACCAATTTTTCCTGATGCAATGCATCATCAACAGCTTGTGTTTGGTATCGGTTAACAGCTAATTTATCTCGCCTTTTAATGCCATTAAACAAATCGTAAGTTACACCCACCCCAACCATATAATTGAAACGTTGATATCCCAATCCTTCAGACAATGCCTTATAATTATCGTTATATTGAATGCTAGAACCTCTTGCCCATGCACTACCTGCTACAAATAATTTGGGCATATATGATTTACTAATTACAGACTGATTAGTAACAAAAATTTGCTTTTGTTTATTAATGTAATCGATAAAAGGATGATTAATGGTATCTGCCACCATATTCGGTTCAATATTATTATTAATATTAAACGATTGTAATGCCAATGTATCAACTGAAACATTGCTTGCAGGAATACCTGTATAATACGCTAATTGCTGTTTGATAGAAAGAATACTGCCGAAAGATTGATTGTAATTAATTTTTGCTTTCGATAATTCTGCTTTTGCCAAAGCCGTATCGGAACCGGGTTTTATACCACTTAATGCGAGTGCTTTAATAACACTGTATATTTCGTTATAATGCCTTACATTTTCCGAATCGGTACTAAGTTTAAACTGATATTTAAGCAGGTTAAAATATAGTTTACATATTTCAGTTTCAACGGCATAAACATCTTTCTGTAAACCGGATTTTTGTACATTTAAAAATGAGGTAGCGTTATTAATTCGGGCTTTCTTCAAACCAAAATCATATAATTCGTATTGACTATATAATACAGCAAAATTTCCGGTTGCTACTTGAGAGTTATTGTCGCCTCTTATTCCACCCACCACTGCAGGATTAACACCAATAGGTAAAAAACTACCAACCAACGAATTGGAAGTACCTAAATTTATTTGATCGTTTACATGCATATCGGGCAAATACACTTCGTTGCGAGTATCTTTCACAAATGCTTCTGCACTTTTAATTAAAGATTGATCTTGTTGCAAATACGGCAAATGTGCTTTAGCAGCATCTACTAACTGCGATAATGTAAGTACGTTTTGTTGAGCATTCAGTTGAACACTGATTATAAAAAAAATAGATAAAAAGAATTGAATTCTTTTATTCA
>JAKAJX010000103.1 GCA_021824855.1 Bacteroidota bacterium
GAAATAGATTATGTAAGAGTGTACCAATAAACTATTAATGACCTCTTTTTCGATGTTTATGATAATGGCTTTTTTTATGCGTACCATTATTTTGTAATTGGTGCTCCGACTGATGGGAATGATTGTGCAGAATAGCATTTTGATTTTTTGCCAATAAATTTCCCAATAACAATAATGCCAATGCAAATAGCCCAAATACAAGATACAAAAATCTAAATTCTTGTGTTATTATTAAAAGTATTATCCAAATAAGCACTATCAATCCTTCAACAAGTATCAATATAAAATATTTCTTAGTTTGTGCAATGGTGAAAATAGAAGCAATCAATCCCAATATTCCTATTGATACAATTAATAACCATGCAGGAGTTGAATAATCAACAAAACCTGTTCCTTTTAAATCATCAACAGATAATTGCAAGGTTTTTCCGGAAACATCATTTAAAAGTACAATGCCTATAATTATAGCCGTAAAAGCAATAACAAATAATAAGGCAGCAGAAAATTGTCGAACTGTTTTCATGTTACATCAATTTTATTCAAAGCAAAAACAATAAGAAAAAATCATCTATGACTTTTGTCAGAAAATGTGTTGCTTGAAGATAGGATTTTTTACGTAGTTGACTAAATAGAAAAATATTATTAGTTAGTTAGAAAACTTCTCCACCAATATCCGGAATTTTTAATAGTGCGTAATTGTGTTAAAAAATCAACATAAATTAAACCAAATCTTGCATTATACCCTTCATTCCATTCAAAATTATCCATTAAAGTCCATGCAAAATATCCATCAACTTTTAATCCATCCATTTTAGCATTTAATAGTGAATTTAGATATTTTTCAAAATACAATATTCTATCCTTATCATCTATAATGCCTTGTTTTAGTTCATCTTTAAAGCATGCACCATTTTCTGTAATGATGATTGATTTCACATTTTCGTATGCAGCAAATTTTTGAATGATGCGATAAAAACTATCAGCATTAATCTCCCATCCCAATGCCGTATAAGGAACTTTTCTGGTTTTTGCTTTTATATCTGTTGCTTGGATAAAAGGGATAATGGAGCTATGTTTTATGGTTATTGGAAAATAGTTTTGAATACCAATAAAATCGAAATCAAAACGCATTCGTTCAGTATATTTCCAGGCTTTTGTATGTAAATGCAACTTATCCATAAACGCAAAATCTGCATTAGGATAATTCATGCCCAAGGCAGGTTCAATAAAAAGCCTGTTTAATAAAATATCCATTCTATTGGCTGCTGCAATATCTTGTTGTTTATCCGAATTGGCAATTACTTCACTGCAAGAGAAAGTAGTTCCAATAGTAGCATTTGCAACATAATGCCTTATAATTCTTCCTCCTTCTGCTTGTGCTAAAACAGCATTGTGAATGGCCGATAAAAATGTAACCATATTGGTTTTGCCCGGAGCATGCTTACCCAACATATAACCTAAAGAGGTAAAGCCCATTGGTTCATTTAAAATAATCCAATTTTTAACTTTATCACCATACTCTTCGGCACAAATTGTAACAAATTTCGAAAACCATTTAATCAGTTGATGAGATGCCCAGCCTCCTTCATTTTCAAGTGCTTGAGGCAAATCCCAATGATATAAAGTAATAAAAGGAATTATATTTAACTGTAAACATTCATCAATTACTTTATGATAAAATAAAACACCTTCTTTATTGATTTTTCCAACACCTTCTGGTAAAATTCTACTCCATGAAATAGAAAACCGAAAAACTTTAAACCCTAATGCTTTTACCAATAATAAATCATCTTTATACCGATGATAAAAATCGCAAGCAATATAAGGTTTGGCATTGTTTTTAATTTTCCCTTTTCTTTTAGAAAACTGATCCCAGATGGAAGTTCCACGTCCATAAGCGTTATATGCACCTTCATTTTGTGCAGCAGCAATAGTAACTCCCCATAAAAAATTGTTGCCAAATTGATTTGAATGAAGCATAAATTTCTGTTGTTAATACAAAGATGAAAACTACACCTAAAAATAATAATTTAAAAAAAATCAATTAAACGTTTGTTTAATTCAAACATTTGTTTAATTTTGCGGTTCAAAAATTCTTATTATGCTTCCGGATAAAAAAGAATTAATTATTAAAACCGCAACGCAACTTTTTGCCGAAAAAGGCTATGAAGGTACGTCGATAAGAGATTTAGCAACTGCCGCAGGTGTTAATATTGCCATGGTAAACTACTATTTCGGATCGAAGGACAAACTATTTGAAGCAATGGTTGAGCACAAATCGGTTTTTATCAGAGAAAAGTTAGAAGAAATTGCATCCGATAATTCTACAACTGATATTGAAAAAATTGATTTAATTATTGAAAATTACGTTTTTCGTTTTTTATCTCAACCCCATTATCATCGGCTTATTCATCAGGAGTTGATGCTTAAATCGAGAGAAATATTACACGATAAAATCATTAACAATTTTGTAAAAAATACGCAAATTATTATTGGCATTATAAAGCAAGGAATAAGAAAAAAAGAATTTAATAAAGTAGATCCCGAGCTAACATTTGCAAGCATTATTGGCACTATAAATCAAATTATGCTATCAAAGCAAATGTGTATTACACTTATTAATAAAGAGAAAGATTTTGACCCATACACCAACGAAGATTTTAAAAAAAGACTATTAACGCATCTTAAACAAATCATTCATACACATCTTTTAATTAAATAACGCTACAAGAAATGGCAAAACGAGATAACAATTCAGAGAAAAAACCTATCATCAGATTTATATTATTAGGCACTTTTATTACTATTGCTTCAATTTTTGCTTATAAAAAAATAAGCTTTGCATTAACACACGAAACCACAGATAATGCACAAATAGAAACAGCGATTACTCCGGTATTACCCAGAGTTTCAGGATATGTAAAAACTATTTCTGTCAAAGATTATGATTCGGTAAAAGCAGGTGAATTATTAGTAGAATTAGATGATGCTGAATTACAAACAGAACTTTTAGAAATGCTTGCCGATTATCAACAAGCCGAAATAGATATTGTTAATGCGAAAGCAATATTAGCTAATGCATTAGTTTCTTTAAATACGAACAAGGGCAATATAGATATAACCAAAGTAAAACTGCAAAAAGCAGAAGAAGACTACGAACGAGATAAACATTTATACAGCAGTGAAGCTATTACCAAAAAACAATTAGACAACAGCAAATTTGATTTTGAGACAGCTCAAAAACAATTATCAAACAGTAAAAACGATTTAGCATCGGCAGAAAGTAGAATTACTGTTTTAAAATCTTCAGTAGCAAAAAGCGAAGCAGCTTTAAACATAAAAAAAGCAAAAATTGAACAAATAAAATTGAAAATTTCTTACACCAAAATAATTGCTCCCGAATCGGGAAAAATTGGAAAGAAAAATATTTCTGAAGGTCAATTTGTTCAAGCAGGTACTCCTTTATTTTCCATTGTTAATGATACTACTTATTGGATTATAGCCAACTTTAAAGAAAATCAAATTAAAAATATTATACCGGGGAAAGAGGTAAATATTGATATTGATGCATACCCCGATTTGAGTGTAACAGGAACCATTGAAAGCATTAGTGAAGCCACCGGAGCTAAATTTTCTTTATTACCACCCGACAACGCAAGCGGCAATTTTGTTAAGGTTACACAACGAATTCCCGTAAAAATTAAAATCAACAATATCGATAAGTTAAAAGATAAATTACGTGCAGGACTAAGTGTTTTTGTAAGTATCAATACAAAAAACTAATTCATACTTTTTATACTAAAATTCTTAATCATTAATTCAGAAATAAAGTTAATGGCTACACCAAGAGGATTTGCAAGAGCTATCATTGTTATTACTACTGTTACCGCTGCTGTAATGGAACTAATTGATACTTCTATTGTTAATGTTGCTTTAAGTGATATGAGTGGCAGTTTGGGTGTAAATATTGAAGACATAAGCTGGGTAATTACCTCTTATGCTATTGCCAATGTAATTATTATACCATTAACAGGTTTTTTAGCAGAATATTTTGGAAGAAAAAATTATTACATTGTTTCAATGATCATTTTTACAGCCGCATCGTACATGTGTGCTCAATCTACTACCCTCATTGAAATTATCTTCTGGCGTTTTATACAAGGTGTTGGCGGCGGTGCTTTATTATCAACTTCTCAAGCTATTTTATTTGATGCATTTGAGCCAAAAGACCGGCCAATTGCATCGGGATTATTTGGAATGGGTATAGTATTAGGCCCAACATTAGGTCCTACTGTTGGTGGATATATTATTGAACATTTTAGTTGGCCTTTAATTTTTATGATTAATATTCCTATTGGAATTATAGCCACTATGCT